>CAYVIR010000093.1:0-4591 GCA_964451645.1 uncultured Candidatus Saccharibacteria bacterium
ATCCTTCCCTGGTTAGTCAATACGTCTTTCTTTAGGCAGGTTAGCACTAACCTTGTTTTACCACCACCTTTACCGTCCTGAGGTCCTACAACCCGATAATCGACTACCATCGTTGGCACCGTCGTTCCCTCTTCCGGATTTATATCTGTTAGAACCCCGATCATTGCTTCCTCTTCTTCCGATATAATAAGAGCAGTATTGAGGAATAGACCTTTCTTTGGATCCCAACTTGATATCATATTTAAAACTATACCCGGCCGAATTGCCACTTCCTGAAGACCTGATGAATTCCACATGCCTGCTGCCTTCAATCGTCTTACCATATCCGTTGTGAGTACTGTATTTAGTCTGTTCTCAAGTTCCGCGACCGGAATATCAAAAGCCTCCTCTAATTCCGAAGCCGTCATAACCGGGAGTTCTCTTTCTGAAGCATTGACTCCCTCTCTCTCTGGCCTAGGCAAATTCCCAGCAGCAGGAGATACACCTGGAACAAATGGATTTGATATGACGACACCAGGAGGGAGCGTAGGTAAAGGAACCGTCCCCCTAGGAGATGAAGGTTGATATCCTTGGACGAAGGCATCTTGATCATCATGCATTATTACAGTATACTCGGGTCCAAACTCACTCTCAGTTCTAAGGGCGATCATCTCACTCCCATTTATTCCCTCTCGAATTATCCTTGCCACCTCGGCTCTGAATTCGTCTGGATCCTCTATCGCAAACAGTCCGTCCTCCTTTGTGAATAGCTCTGTAACTTTCGAGACGTTTATATATCCCTTTCCCATTAGCTCTTCCAGCCTATTTAGATCAAGTTGTGCTGGGAAATCCTCCATCTCATCCAGATAAGGAGACTCTGTAGCCCTAATTCTCCCCCTTACATAGTGCATCTGAACTTCCCCTTCATGTAAAAGTGGATCATCAGTACGTACTTGCTGGACCATAGACATATCAAAACGTGGAGTGAATCTTATCGTTTGCTCAGTAGAGAAATATTGGGCTTCTCCGCTAGCAAGAGCTCCTTCAATCTCACCGTCCGGAATATCAGTTTGATTAAAAATATCTCCTGCTTCTGCCTCCACCATCGCTCTCATTGAACCTCCATAGTCCTGTGGTCTACGTAATGAATCCATCAATTCAATCCGTCTAAAATGCTGCTCTATAACTTCAATATCTTCATCTTCCTCTCCGAAATTCGAGACCACCTCATACTCAGGGCCCATCATGCCTGATACCAGTTGCACTTCAAGTGTCCTCATTTTAAGTCCAAATTCAATACACTCAGCAACTCGAATGGCAATCTCTTCTTGACTCATTCCGTCTAATGGACCTATCGAATTCCTTAGTCTATCCTCGATATTTATAAAAGATATATATCCCCTTCGGAGTAAATCATAGATTTGAACTGGATTGATCACCTTATCAAGTTCTATTCGGTTGTCCACTACAGGATAGCCCTGACGAGCGTCAATTCTGCCTCGAGATAAATTCTCTACAAGCCTGTTGCCACTCGCCTTATGTGTATTCTTTTGGAAGATTTCATCCTCAGAACCGAGCTTCTCTAGGACTTTATCCCTTATATCTTGTGTTAGTCGAAACTCGAGCAAACTCACTATTCCATCTCGTTCATACACGACATACCACCCCCTTTCAATTTTCCTCCTTAAGGTATCTTCGTCCTCTTCGGTATCTGGATTCGTTATAATACCGTCCCCCACCAAATCGACTATATCCTGCGCAACATCCTGGGGCCTACCACAAGCACTACAAAAGCGAATAAATTCGAGTATTCCTTCCTCAGTTTCTGGACCTTCTTCCACTTCATATTCTGGGAGATCTTCATTTGTGTAAGTACGCCTCAAGCCAGTATTCGTTAAAGGGCTTACTTTCCGCAGACTGATGGAAATCCCATCCCCGAATGGTGAACGTCTTTTACTTTCAGTTTCCCTCTCCAAGGGTAGGAACATCTCCGGTATTATTGTTTCTAATCCACTTATCATCTCCTGTACACCTTCCTCCGCGAATATACTGTCATCGCGAAAGTCCCTATTTCTGTATGATTCTAGCGCTATTATATAGGGGGTCTCAAGTATGTGACTACTATCCTGAAAACTATGCATAAAATGGATAAAAATATCAGAAGTACCATCTGAGAACTTCTCAACACCTATCGCTAAATTTCTCTCCTTACTATCTTTTACACGAACCGTCTCGGATGCAATTTCGGAATGGGCGAATACAGCAGTTTGGGCATCAAACTCTATATATTGCACCCTTCCTCCTCCATCTGTACTTCTAATATCCCAAACGCCACCAACCCTCGACCTCCCTTCAGACAGATCCATAAACCTGTATTCTCCTTCTATTTCGTCCTTACCATTTCCATGGTGGGGATCATAATAATATGTGCCTTCTACCTCCAAACCGGTTTCCACATCAAAAAAAGTATTTATTCGTGGACCATCCTCTTCGTAGCTACATTGGGCAGGAGCATCCTCGGCAAAAGGATTCCAACCCGTATTCCTCAGTACATCCATTACTGCTCCAAGCTCCGTCAAAGCTTCTGTGTATATTGCTCTTCTCTGTTCGGGGGTCATATTTAAAAATTCCATATTGTAGACTGCTTAATATGTAAGAAGGGAGACCATCACAATACTTTTCCTATCTCTAACCTTATTTATGAGTGCAGAGAGAAAAGCAACCGGGTAAGTGATACCTTTGAGAGTATATAAATGCAAATATCGAAATAGCCTCATGGACTCCATATTTATTGGTTGAATTATATACAAAATGCAAGAGAAAGTCTATATACCTGATATATAGAGGGGTTAATTTGCACTGTATGCGGATTGCATGCGGGAGTGGGTAGCAATTTTGAGTATTCTATCCAGAATATTTGTAGTGTCAGCAACCGCAGGATGTAAGACCTCCACACCATTCGCATCTGCATAAGCATACTTGTCGGAAGCCCCTTGCGGATCGGCAAGATCAGTAATAAGAAGGTTTACAGACCACCCGTCTTCCTGTAAGTCTAGCACTATCTCAACAAATCTATAGGTAACACCATCCCCTATATTATCAATTCTTTCCTGAAATTCATGAATTGTTTGTTCATCCATTATCCGAATGCTTAATGAATACTCGCCCTCGGCCGCATCGGAGTACATGCTAGCACTTGTATACACTTCATAATTGCCACTCCTCCATCTCGTCGGAAGTCCTTCAATAAGAGCGGTTCTACGAGGCCAGATAACTTCTCTTGTAAAATAAGATCCATAGTAACTGACTATAGGCCAGAGAGTATCCGTCTACCGAGGAAATTGTTTAATGGACTCAATTCATTATTATCCATATCGAGTTTTAAAAATATCAAAAATTAAAGAGGTGTTATTAATGACAAGGCGAGATTCCCGACTATGGGATCATATCCTAGATAACCTAGCAAATCTATCTCTTCCATATTTTCACAAAAAATGGGACTAGGTTCATGGGTACAATAAAGCTCGGTCTTGTCCCAACTAGAATCTAGATATAGTATCCTCGGCGATCCTAAAATCCACCTTTGTTCAACACCCATCTGTGTTTTGTACTCTAGTTTCTGTTTTAATACCCCCAACCATTTCTCTAAAACTGGTAACAACTCATTGTTCAGAATCTTACCTTATTTAACCTTGAGTTAATATTTGAAAGGTCCTTGCCACAAAAGGATCATCCCCTAGTAATCCCCATTCCTTTATAGCTTGATGAAAACTTGGAGTAAAAGGCATGACAACCTTTACTATTTCGGAACCGTACACTATTTGTCCTAACTTATTATACGAGTATGCAACATCGATAGTCGTCCTTCCTTCAGATTCGGGTTCCCAAACTGTTCGTCTTTCCCATAATACTTGCGTTCCCGCATCTACATACCAGATGTCTTTCTGTACAGTAAATGGCGCATTAGAATGATTCCATGGAATTATAATACTAACTGTCTCCCCAGCTCTCAAAAGAGAGAGCTCCCACTCTCTTAGATCTCCAGTACTTATTTCATTCATGATTAATTTCTTAGATCTTATTTATTCTCTACTTCTATAACTAATTTAAAACTGCATAAGTATTTAATCGAGTATGCACTTCATCTGCCGTTATCTGCGGATATAGTCCTTCCATAATTGGGACATGGCCTAGTAATATATCACGATTATATCACAGATCTTGAGATAATCTACAGAAATGCATTCGAAATTTATTTACATAGATGAATAGAGAGGGGACTGCTAGTGGGTATCTAGAGGAAGAAAGTATGTCTCTACATTCTAAAAATACCTTCATTAACTAGATCTATAATCAAGGATTGGATCTCGAGCGTAAATATATCGTGTCCAGCGATATCCCAGAGACGAGTTTTGTCATTCATACCCCAGCAGTTACCACCTACGTATACGAAAAATCCTAAGTTACTCTCTTCTATAACTACTTCTGAGGATCCTCCATCGTCTTTAAACGATCGAAGCTTACCTGGGGAATATACCTTTTCTCCTTCATCATCAAGAACTATAAATCTAACAGTTCCTTCTTCTTCCGAGGTACCTTGTATTTGTCCTAT
>CAYVIR010000094.1:0-4577 GCA_964451645.1 uncultured Candidatus Saccharibacteria bacterium
AAGGATTTTAATGCTCTTTCTATTGAAGAAAAACCTCTACAACCAAAATCAAACTATGTAGTACCTGGCCTTTATTTCTACGATAACGATGTAGTCGAGATTGCAAAGAACCTAAAACTAAGTGCCCGAGGAGAATACGAAATCACTGATGTCAATAACGCCTATTTACAAAAAGGGAAACTCAAGGTTGGAGTTTTAGACAGAGGGACAGCATGGCTTGATACAGGAACTTTCGCCTCACTCATGCAAGCAGGACAATTTGTACAAGTGATCGAAGAGAGACAGGGACTGAAAGTCGGGTGTATAGAAGAAATCGCCTATAGAAATAGGTTTATTGATGCTCCACAATTACAAAAACTGGCAGAGAAGTACATGAAGAGTGGCTATGGCCAATATCTCTACAGTGTGCTGGAAGACAGAGTCAAGAATGGCGAATAACATATCGTTAAAGGGTCTAAAAAGGAGCGAGGAAAGACCTCTTCGCTTCTCCTGTAAATGTCATTTGCCAAACTTTAGAAGGATATCAAAGCTCTTAGTATTCCTCCCGCTTTGTCTTTGAAAGAGAACCTCAAACGAACCGAAGATTTCAACCAAAAGTTTATACAGTTCTGAAGTAACATACTCTTTCTCTCTATCGGAAGAAACTTCGAGAAAAAGATACTTAGTAGATACTCCCTTCAAGTTTTTAATTACTTGATATTCATAACCCTCAACATCAACTTTGATAAGATCATAATGAGATATTCCAGTAACCAGATGAATTTTATCGGTTACCTCAACCGTAATTTCTCTCAGAGAATTTTTATCCTGAAATGAGTTATTTTTAATAAAAGAGCCGGTCGCCGATTTATTTTCCTCGTAATAAAATTTATGTTTACCTCTCTGCCCAATTGCTACGTTGTAGCATCTAATAGGCTTATAACCTGAGCTGTTCCTTTGTAATATGCTAAAAACATAGGGGTTCGGCTCTATTATATCGATCCTCTTAACTTTAGCCATATTTAGCAAAGTTATGGAAAACTGTCCTAAATTCCCCCCGATATCAAGGACGTTTTGTAATTTTCCTTCGGGTAATTGTTTTAACAGATAAGATGAAATTTCATAGGGATATATTAACGCAGGTCCTACGATTGACTCGTGAATGAATTCATGTCCGAAATATTTAACTCTTTTCTTTTTGAATATTAGAAATTTCACTAGACCTATAAAAGCCTCAAAAATGAGACTAAGCCTCCTAACCAAAGTGATCTCCGGAAGAAATAAAATCCTACCAATGAATATGAATATCTCAAAAGTCTCTCTCATAAATAATCTAGACTAATTTTATTTATCTACCTATCCCTTTATAGTAAATTCCTAGTTTTGTTATCTTGTCTTTATCCAGACAATTCCTACCGTCAATAACTACCTTTACATTCGGGTATTTCGAAAAGTCTACTGACTTTATTTCTTTATGACTGGTTGCAACGAGAACAGCCTTTGCAGACTTCAAGCCTACTTCCATATTCTCAACATTTGATTTCTCCGGAAGATAGGGATCAAAAAGCGATAAATCCGCTTCCAGAATTTTCAAAAGCTTAATGATTTCTAATGCAGGACTCTCCCGAAGGTCGCCTACATCAGCTTTATATGACAGCCCATATAACAAAACTTTTGTCCCTTTCACGGGCAATGACAGATGATTCAACCCCTCTTGCAGTCGGCTCACAGCATATAAAGGCATACTGTTGTTAACTTCTCTGGCAATCTTAAGGAATTGATGATCAAAGCCACTTTTCTTGGCTCTTTTGATAAGATAATATGGATCGACAGGTATGCAATGCCCCCCCACACCACACCCCGGGTAATGTGGCATAAAAGCAAAAGGCTTATTGGAAGCGGCCTGGATAGTCTCTACAAGATCTATGCCCATTTTATCGAATGATTTTGCCAGTTCATTAACATATGCGATGTTTATATCGCGAAATGTGTTTTCAATAATCTTCGTTGACTCCGCTACTTTGAGAGAAGATACGACGTTGATAGGTGCTTTTATAAATGTTCTATAAAACTGAGCAATTTCCTCCGCCCCTTCCTTAGTAGACGCTCCGATATTTCGAGGGATATTGTATACACTCCATCTTGAATCTCCTGGATTAATCCGCTCTGGACAATGAGCAAGCTCGAAGTCCCTTCCTACTTTAAGACCGGATGCTTCCTCAATGATTGGAATCACTTCCTCTTCACACACACCTGGGTTGATAGTGGATTCAATAATGACTTTGCTTCCTGCTTTCAGCACTTTAGCTACCGAAAGAGAAGCCGATTTCAAAGGCTGAAGATCAGGTTCGTAGGTATTTGTGACGGGAGTAGGAACACAAATTATATAATAATCTGCATTTTTAGCTTTATCAAAATCATCAGTGGCAAGTAGGTCAACTACTTTTAATCTTTTTTCAAGTTCCGGATCAAAAAATGGCGACTTTTTACTATTAATCTTCTTTATCTTTGATAGAACTACGTCAACACCAAGGACTTCATACTCTCCTGCTTCAGCTATTGCTACAGCTAAGGGGAGTCCTACATACCCGAGCCCTACTATAACTACTTTTTTCATACTAGATTAATAAAAAATGAATCATTTAGAATTGATTTTAACAGAACACCCAAAATATTAGCATAGTTCATTATAAACCCAATGCCAACTATGCCAGTTTATAATATTGGCTCAGCGCTTTGATCAAGAAAGGCTGTGTTAGAAAAAAACCTCTTACAATGTTATCATTGCACTATATATTTTTCATCCACATGAAATTAGGAATAATCATACCTGCCCTAAATGAAGAAAAGAAAATCGCCTCGACAATAAGCAAAATCCCTAAAAAGTTGAAGGCCATAGATGTGGTAAAAATCGTGGTGGTGGACGACGGCTCAACTGATCAGACAAGAGCTATTGCACTTTCCACTGGGGCTGAAGTTTTGAGCCACAATCAGAACAAAGGCGTGGGAGCAGCATTCCAAACTGGACTGAATTGGGCACTGGAGAACAATATTGATTTACTCGTAAATATCGATGCCGATGGTCAGTTCGATGCAAAAGATATTGAGAAAGTAACCGAACCTGTCTTAAACAATGCCACTGATGTTGTCGTTGCCAACAGATTTGGCGAGGGACGACCGAAGGACATGCCTCTTGGCAAATATGTCGGCAATAAGATGATGTCCTTCCTCATAAATCAGCTCTCAGGTCTCAAATTAAATGACGTGTCATCAGGGTTCAGAGCATTCAATCGTGAAGCGATGTATCAGCTTAATTTGATGGGTACTTTCACATATACCCAGGAGTCTATCCTCGATCTCTCAGTTAAAGGGATCAGGATAATTAATATCCCCGTGAAGGTCAAATATTTTAAAGCCCGAAAGTCAAGGGTAGCCAGTAATATACTTAGATATGCAATTCAGACTTCTTTAATAATCTTTCGCTCCTACCGTGATTATAGTCCACTTAAATTCTTTGGATTTATCGGTCTGGCGATTTTTTTAATCGGCACTATATTTGATGTATTTTCCTTCCTGCACTATACAAGTACAGGAGGTTTTACTCCCTATATTTCCGTTATCTTGATAGGAATATATCTTAACACCATTGGCCTGGGGATCATGGTACTAGGGGTGATAGCAGATATGTTCGACAGAATAAGGAGAAATCAAGAGAAAATTATCTACCTCCTCAAGAAGGATCAATATGAAGACTAAAAAACCCATCTATGTAGTTCTTGGAACCAGGGCCCAAACTATCAAAATGGCTCCTGTGATGAGAGAACTCGAATCTAGGAAAATCCCATATACACTCCTGTATACTCAACAACACAAAGTCACAATCGATGACCTTTTAGAGAACTTCGAAATCAAGACACGACCAGTTAGTATAATAAATCGAAAAGAAGAGGCGAAATCTATCAAATTATTTGCCGGATGGCTGGTACAGATTTTTTTGCTGTCCTTAAATCCGTTTAGTGCACGAAAAGTATTCACCCAAGGGAAGGGCCTTGTTCTTACCCACGGTGATACCGCAACAACTTCCTGGTCAGCGATTTATGGACGTATTCATGGGCAGAAAGTTATGCATGTTGAATCTGGACTTAGATCTTTCAATCTTATGAACCCTTTCCCAGAAGAAATTCAGCGACTAATTAGCTTTCGATTCAGTCATTATTATGTCGCTCCAAATGATTGGGCACTTAACAATCTGAGGAAGTATAAAGGCTTAAAAATCAATTCTAGAGCAAATACTATGTACGAATCCCTCACCTACATTATTAAGAAAAAGAATCCAAAAATCCTATCAGAAATTAAAAAAGAGTTTAAATTACCCGAGAAATTTGCATTAGTTTCAATACACCGATACGAGAATATTTTTAAAGACGAGAGATTTTTAGAAATTCTGGGATTACTGGAAGAAATTTCGAAGGTTATAAAATTGGTGTTCGTATTACATCCCCCCACCGAGAAGGTGATTTCCACTAAAGGATATTACGAAAAGCTCAAAAAAAATAAAAATATCGTATTGGTACCCCGCCAGGATTTTGAGAAGTTTG
>CAYVIR010000095.1:0-664 GCA_964451645.1 uncultured Candidatus Saccharibacteria bacterium
ATCAAAGAACAGTTAAATATGACGAATGGGTCCCGGTATTTAGCACAAATATGTTTAAGGCCTCCATTTGGACACATGGTCCTGTTAACGGAGAAGGTGGCTGGTATGTGCCTCCGATCACCACTTTGGGGATAGGGGGGGCGGTCAAATTATCCGACACAGTTGATCATTTTTGGCTAAAAGGTTCTATATATAGAGGGAAAGATGCCATGCAACTATATGGAACATCTCCTTATGTGTACGACCTATATTTTGAAACATCCCACCAAGGCGAGTATATAGATGTAAAATGTCTATGGGGGGATTGCCCTCTTCTGAAGGGATTTGAGGATAGCTTTGCTCATAGTATCCAGAATTGTTTTACTGTCTATAATCCGCCAAATCGGTTTGGGGCATTTTGATATAAGGTGTTAAATATCAAAGTAGATATATAGCAATTAAAAGTAAACAATTATTATTTTAACCAGACTTTATTAGATATGTCTTTTGATTTTGATAATTACGACGGGCGTTATGAAAGGGCTTTCCAGGCGTGGGAGGAGATCGTAAGGAAGTTAAGAGATTAGAGTGTAGAGTTAGGAGTTCATTAGAGAGGAGAGTGGAAGAGATCGTTTAAAAATGAAATGTTAAAGCGGACTTTCCGGGCTTCTACCGTGGTCTTAAA
>CAYVIR010000095.1:674-4516 GCA_964451645.1 uncultured Candidatus Saccharibacteria bacterium
GGGGTCCCCGGGTTAAACCCGAGGAAAGTTATTCTCCCGCGGATCCCGCTCTCAAGTTGAGTGCGGGAGGGAGACCCGTATGACCATGCAAAGTGTAAGTCCAAGGAGAGGCCAAGAAAGGCGCAAGGCTCTCCCGCGGAGGCGGGAGACTCGTATAGACATGTCAAAACGTAAAAGCGATACAACGGAAGAAAGGGGCAGAGTCTATTTCGCGGAGGAGGGAGGCCCGTTTGGATGGATGAAAAACGTCCTTTTAAATGACGCTTTTCATTTTCAGGATAACTGAAGACGAAAAGGATTATTTAAAAATTAAGTTCAATAAAATGTCAGATAGCATATACGAATACGACCAGAAGGCGAGGGAAAGAGTAGAAGGGAATATAGACCAGCTATTACCTCTTTTAGGTTCCCGAGCTTGGTTGGCCTCAATTCGGTTTCAGCTCTCGGGTGTATTGGAAAACCTGGAGTATGGCGAACCGATATGGATTCCAGGCATAAGTCCCATGGAAATTCCTTTTCTGCAAAGTCTTGCATTTCCTTACTTCGGATTAGGACAAGACGAGTTTACGGGAACAGAGAATCAAGCTTTACTTGGAATGAATATCATGACGCCAGAAAGGATTTCATGGAAAGTCGAGACAATGTTGAAACAAGATAAATTTGGCGGTGAAGAAAATACATGGGTTATGCTTCCACATATGGATTCTCGATCCCTTGCTATGCAGGTTCATAGATTGGACGAAAGACTATTAAGAAATGACCGAGGTGCTATTTTCGAATATCATCAGCGTATTATAGACTTATTCAGAGGTTTGGAAGTTCCGCGACCATAATTCGGGGGTTTCTAGTAAATTCTGAAAATTAGTTAAGGGTTTAGGGCTGAGTTAGGAAAAAAGTTAAGAGATTAGAGTTCAGAATTATTATAATTCATAAGGTATACCAAATGATGGAATTTAACTGGCAAGATTTCGACAAAAATTATTCGGATTTAGATCCTGCTTTAATTGCAGGCGTTGTTGATTGGTTTGCAGAGAAATATAGCATACAGTTTCATCCCATAGAAAGTCCGTTAGCCGAAATTATGGATGATTTTGTTCCAGGTATTCTAGAAGATCTGCAGACACAAAGACGTGAAGTCTTGATTTCTGCTGCGCAGGAGAGATTGGATATATTTCCGGAAGGTTTAGGTTTAATTCATGATAATGATGCCATATATCCTTATTATCAAATAAGTGAACCGGCAACTGATCATATTACAGGGCTGGAAAGTATCTGGCAGGCTTCACTGGGTTTATTGATATCCCCAATGGAACAGTCATTTGCAATCAAGGTTGAGACGATCAGGGTATACTCAGCTTATGCAGGTGCTAGATACAGGACTTCTTTGGAAATAGTAGATAAATACTCTGAAGTAAATCGTGTTGAAATTGCCTTTTATGAGCAAACTGAGAATCCAGGCCAGGCTGCTACAATAGCGGAGGGTTCTGACGATCGTTTGGCCCAACTGTGTATGCACTACGCTCTTAAAATTGAGGATTTAGATCTGTTGAATGCATGCGAACATATAAACAGTAGAAGAAATGGTGTATTGGGGAGTGTTTTAAGAAGGATGGGAATGAAATGATTGCTCGGAATCGAGGGTTAAGCCTGGCTAATTTAGTTTGCATAAAAAGATAATATTACTTTTTTATTAAAAACAGGAATGACTAAATTAGTTTTAGAAACAAGTGAGGCATTCTTAAAAAATATATATAACATTTAATTTATTAAGTGTAATCATGAGCCAAGAATTTTCGCCAAACCCTGATAGTGTCAGATTGTGTATTAATCATGTGATAGAGGATGTCGCTCCTCAGGCCTGCGAGAGAGTGTTGGATTTAAGAGTGGCCTATATAGGTGGCTGGATGCTTGTGGAGGAGTATGATAAAGATAAGGTATTTATCATAAATGATGGATATGCTGAAAATGGTGAACAAAGGCATACTTTTGGGCTTTCTTTTGTAGGTCCTACCTATCGACTTAGTTGTTCTGTCTACCACGAACCTGCATATATGGAAGATCGTGGGGGATTACCAGGGGTATATGATCCAAAATGCGAATTCAAAGGCAAAAATGGTGAGTATCTAGACGTGATGGATTTATATGACGCCTCTCCTAACACACTGTTGGGGATAGAGCGTCTATTGTTTGGATTTGGCATACGGATAGAAAAGCTGCTCACGGGTTATAGAGAGCCAATTAACTATAAAAGAATATCTCCAGAATATGAAGAAGAGAATCAAGATTGGTTTACATGAATACTATTGTATAAAGAGATTAAGGCTATCTTAGCACACTGAGTCTTACTTAATTATGCTATTTATTATCAATTTATAATGGATCCAAAGGGCGAATTTCATTTATATACTGATGAAGCGGTAAAAGCTCACGCGTTAGAAGTAATGGATGAATTACGAGGTAGAGAGGTAGGATTTTCCCAAGTTATTTCCGACAGACTGAGAACAGATCCGATTGAACCTAAAAATTTTATGCCGAATGTGTCGTTCTATACTGAAGGAGGAAGCCTTTCAATACCTGCATTCTCTATCTGGAGATCAAAAGATGAAGATAGAAATACTGTCTATTTTAGTGTAAATGTCCTTGGCAGTGATGATGTGAATTATGCACTAACTACGATGTTAGTGAGAGATTCACGCAGTGGTGAATGGCAATATGAAACATATGTTCATAGTGATGTTTTGCCTCAGGAAGTAGACTTAATAACAAATATAGACGGTCGATATATTGCTTCTTCGTGCTTAGATTTGTTGGAATTCCATAATTTCGCCATTAGAGTCATTTCTGAAGCTGGTCTCGTTGATACAGATAGGGCACTTGTGGTAACGAGGTAAGTTACGTTTAGTGAGGATTGTTTCCCTATGTGAAACGAGTTCCCCGGGCTTCTGCCCCGGCCTTGAGCCGGGGTCAGGTAGAGCGTAAGCACAAAAGAGACGCAAAAACGAGCAAAGTTCTTTTGCGAAGGATGTCCTGCGCAAGGCAACAAAGGGCTATTATTAGATCGGAGCCTGATTCCCCCTTGTGTGTTCATAACAGGAAGCGGATTATAGCCTTTCTTGCGATGATTCTAAAACGAAAAGTCCCCTCTAATCGCCTTTATTATTTGACACTCTAGGTATAATTGCCGTATAAAAAAGTTGAACATATTCTATATTTGAACTTTCAAATTATGGATACTGACCATTTTCTCCCGGGTGACCCTTTATATGAGAAGCATCCAGGGCGATATACACGACTAGTAAATACAATGGAGGCCCTTTCGTCCCTCCCTTATGATGATTTTGGTCATTTATTGCGTCCGGTTAGAGACTTATTGGTTCTTGGTACTGTCTTTCCAAATAGCTGGAGAGAGGCAGGGGGATTTGAAATGAATGGTGCATTAATAACTTCCTCATTTATTATAGAAGCTGTTAAGTCTGCCGACAGAGAATTTATCCCCGGAAGCAGTATCTTTGCACTTGAAGTGTCAGATGAAAATGGAGTTGCAGGAAGCTTATCATTTTCAAGATGGAAGCAACATGAAACGATTTATCGTACAGGAAAGGGCTTCCTATACCCTGATTATAGGTATCCCTTTATCTCAACTGAGGGCTCATGGGATATGTCGGAAATGCCAGGAGAAGTATCTGTATTTGCTCAGCCGGGGATAACTGGCTCTGATATAGCTTCATTTTATCGCCTTCATACATCCGTTCATACAGTTCTAGCGAATGTTATAGATATCCCGTTGGGTGATCGGGTACGTACTCATACTTGGGGGTATTGACTTCGAGTGATATAATTCG
>CAYVIR010000096.1:0-4514 GCA_964451645.1 uncultured Candidatus Saccharibacteria bacterium
TAAAATTAGCCAAAGAAGGGGAAGTTTACTCCATTAGAAATGTTATCGATGCCATCATTGCCGTTGAATCCGATAAACCTGGAGGAAGCCTTAACGAATGGAAGGAAAAAAGAAAAACCGTAAATATAGGAGGAACGAATTATGCACTTGAAGATGTCAAAGATTTTGTTCAGTACTTTATTCATGCTCGCACATACGAAGCTACAGCAACAGGTGTTTTCGGACAAAAAGAAGTTATTAAAATAGGAAATAACCTATACGAAATTGTCCCAGGAGTCATTTCTATAGATGATGACCTGAAGCAACAGCAATTAAACTACATAAAGGCAAAAAGTATGGGGACAGATCCGCAAACCCAGGAAGAAAGAAGACGTATGGCGGCAGCTATAGATATGCAGCTAGAACCTTTAAAAAAGAATTTAGAAGATTTACGAAAAGCGTATAATTCCGACAAGACGAGTGAGATTGACAAGGCTAGACTTGGGGCCGATATTATACAAAGAGAGGGTGATATTCAAAAAATGCTTGCACAAAAAGACCAGCTGTCTGCAAATAATAATCCCGAAGAGATCGCCAGACAATTCTCTGATTATTTCAAGCTTCTTAGAGTTCAAGATTCAAATAGCATTCCGCAAACAGTTAGAGACTTGTTAGATAAAAATCCGAACTTAGCATCCCATATTTATAGGGACTTTAACGCTTCCATAAACATGAAGAATCCTCAAGGATACGGCACTAAAACCTTAAAACCATTCCAAGGGATCAGTAGGCAATCTCAAAAAGATATGTTTGGCGAATTTGTAAAACATGATAAAGAAGAAGGGGGGGAGAATAATTATTCCTTAAAGGATTATACTGGAAAAATGATGAATGCTGTGGAGGATGTAGTAGTGGAAAGGACAAAAGCTCTGGAGCTATACTTTGCACATCAACTACTACTTAGACAAGCGGAAAATTACAAGAAGAGAGCAAGTATGTTAAAAGAACAATGGGTAGGAATTGCCCGAACAGATCAACTACTTAGATGGCTATTTACTGCCGGAGTGCTCGCTTCAATTGTTATAAGCGTAGGATCATTCACCGTTCCCGGATTAAATCTTATTACAGGGCTTTTCCTTAATCCTACTGTAATTGCCCTCCTTCTTGCAGATTATTTCTTCATCTCAAACAGGCTTACTCAGAATGCTATCCTCTGGGGTGACAGGAAGAAGAATGCAGTAAAGGCCGAGCTTGAGCTTTTCAACCAAGAAGCACAATTTGAACAGGCCTTAAGCAATCCGGCCTTTAGCAGTACAAGAGCACGATTGAGACTGGCATCAACTGTGAAAGGAGCTGAAGAAGCACTAAAAGCGGCATTGGTATCTAAGAAAGATATTGATATGCCCAAGAATATACTGCAGGAAACCATATCCGGTGCAGCGGAGTGGGTGAAGGATGTAGTTAGTTAATATTATTAAACTGATATGTACTTTATTAGTGATAAAATATCGCACTTTATTAAAGAGAAGCTAGGATATCCTGAGGCTCTGTGGCAGCAGATGCAAGAAGAATACATACAGGTATTCCTGATTTTCTTGGAGACCGAGGTCAACCTCTATTTGGAGAAAAAGGGGCTGAATGAAGAAGTAGAGAGTCTGCAAAAGTTATCCAAATCCATAAAATCAGAGTATAGGTTCGAAATTGTAGAACGGTTTTTACTCTTGTACCAAAAATATCCCGAAATAAAAAAAGCAGTGGACAAGAAGTTTAATCAGTATTTCACCGGACTGATGTCTGCATTACTTGACACTTTAAGCGACCAAAGCAAGGATGAGTTCGAAATATTACTGGAATCTGAAGCAAAAAAATACACAAAGAAAAGAAAAGACTTAGAAGAAACAATTCCAAAAGGGGAAACTTGAATTTTGTTAAATCAAATTTGCATTATAGTCCTACACTTTCTATACTATTAGAAATTAGATCTAATCTTCATTTACATGTCAAAAATCACTAGTTTCTTGAGACGAAATTCCAGCAAGATATTCTTTATTGTTCTCTTCGGATTTTTTACATCTTTCTTCTTGTTTAACGCGCAGATTAAGACAATTGCACAAGATCTTGGGTTTGGCCCAGCTTTAATTGAGACTGCAAACTGCGTAATTGGTTCTTCCCCTTGCAATCCTGACACAGCACAAGAAATTCATCTATTTCAACCCGGCCCTAATAGCAGCAGTGCCTTGGCTTCAACAGGTAGGCTTATGGATACCTTTTATCTAAACCCACCTAATAGCTCGGTAGTATGGGCATACGACCAATATCAGAGACTCCAAAATAGGGAACTACTGGCAGTTTACGCTCAAGCTGATGACCCTAGTGCTAACGCATTTTATTTCCCTGGCCTTGGATATACACTTCTTCAACCGGTTATGGGATTATGGGAATGGTCGAGGAACTTAGTACTTATCTTTTACGTTGTCATTGTCATAATTTTGTCATTTCTAATCTTATTTAGACAATCCTTAGGAGGACAAGCTTCTGTAACACTTATCAACTCTATCCCTTCATTGATACTATCGCTTGTGTTGGTCACTTTAAGCTATCCGATAGCGGGATTTTTTGTAGATCTTATCTATATTGGAACGGGTGTTGTCCAAAACAGTCTTCTGACAGCCCCAGGGGCTCCAGGTCGAGAATTTATGACTTCTACCCACCTAGGGCTGGAAGGACAAGATGAAAAAGATATTAATTATCTACAACCAGATGATCCTTATGTAAGTATATGGGCAATTTGGGGAACCTCCAATGCCAAAATATTTGATTGCCCTGAGGAAGGGGAATGTATGAACAATTTAATTCCTACAGGTATCGACATAGAACAGACAGGTCTACTTAGATATATTGGGAGGGTTTTGCCACTAGGGGAAGAAGCAGCTGGGGGCGGATTGGTTCAAGAAGCAGGCAATAGACTGCTGGATTTGGTACTCGGCCTTGCCGCATTTATGGCTGCGTTTAGGTTATTCTTGGCACTTTTAAAGAATTATGTCACACTTGCGTTATCACCCATCTATCTTCCCTGGATGTTTTTCATTGCAGCAATTCCTTCTAAAACTAAATCCTCAATCATCAATGCTCTGAAACCTTTAGCTGCGGCCAGTCTTACCTTTATTGCAGTTTATGCACTATTTCTTTTAATGATAATTATCGGTCAGAGCGAGAACTTTGGGAATGAAGCCTTAAAAGAAGCAGGCCAATTCAGATTTACTCCACCTCTACTGGGATATTCGCCCGACCAGGTTGGAGAGGTGGGGACAAGCGTCACCAGGGCACTTATAATTTACGTACTTTTTCTTGCGGCACCAACAATTCCTGATATGGTCAATGGCCTCCTTAACGTACAAAGCAGTAGCCAGCTTGCCTCTCAAATAGGTGGCACTACTTCAAAAGCTGCTGGACAAGTATTTGGTGGTTTCAGAAGGATATTCCCTCAGAATAAGAAATAAAATTATTAACTTAGAGAGATGACTACGCCTGTCGATGAGACCCAACCGTCTCTAGGGGAATACTTTAAGCAAATATCCGTTCTTGAGAAGAGAATTGCCTCCGAAATTTCTCCATTTGTTTTGGATTATTTATTTGTACTGGCACCTGAAATGAAGAAGGAGATAAATTTCAATACCCCCTTAACTGGTTCTCAAATAAAGTTGCTTCAGGAGTACAATTCTATCGCCTCAAAAATCTTAGACATTTCACAGGTAACGGTAAATATTAAAACTGACGAGGTGTTTAAGAAGTTCATAGACTTTTCGCACGAAATATTTCTATTTAGATATGTGGAGGCTAGGAGATATTTTATAGAGTACTGCCTAAAAAGAGTTTTGTCTGAACCCGAGTTACGCAATCTTCAGGATTATAGCCCTGATGCAGAGCAGGAGACCTCAGTAGAAATTGTCATTCCGGAGGCATTTATTGTTAATCCAGCTGGAGTAGTCGATTTCTATAAATCTTCTCAGCAAGAGGAAAAACATAATCTAATAGCTTCTACACTTTCAAGCTACAGTAATTTTCTAGACCTATCTTCAAGATTATACAAAGATATTTACAACCTTTCGAAATACACTTTCCTTATAAGTATGAATCAAAATGTTTTGGTGCAGCTTTTTCAAGATGTACTCCAGGTAATTATTATTGAGATTAACAAAGAGGTATACAAGTATATAAATAGTGGCTACAAAGCAGGCGAAGCCATTGAGAATGTTATTTCTTTGCTGAAACAAACCACTAAGAATGAAGACTATCCGGATCTCTTAGCTCATCTCAAGAAGGATGTTGAGGAACTTATTGATGACGGTTTAGCAGAAATCACATTGAAGGATAAGCAAATTATCTTGGAATTAAAGAACGATATTATTTCTTTATTGTTGCTATATATCCATGAAGGCCTTATAGTTTCTAGTAATTTTTATAAAGTAGAGTTTGTACACCATGATGATCTTCCTGAATTGATTTCCAGTTACAGACACATCATAAACATATAT
>CAYVIR010000097.1:0-1968 GCA_964451645.1 uncultured Candidatus Saccharibacteria bacterium
TGAATATATCGATTTTATAAAATTTCAGTATTTTATATACCACTAGGATATTTAGGATATCGAAAAAGAAGAATAAATATTTAAACATATACAGATCCGCCTTGATATCAAAGCCGAGTGCGAGGATGGTCCTTCCCACGGAATAAATAATATATAACGACAAGGGGAAATAATTGGGGGCATTATTTCCGCTGTATATATTTGAGATTCCCTTCTCCTGCATTGCAAGGGCCCAATCCGCCCAACAGTTCATATCAGAGATAAAACCACCTTGATGCGAAAACAGAAGGAGAGTAACACATGCAACAGCAAGATATACGAAAAAGCCTCTCTGAGAAAACGCTTTAGCTTTAATTAATTCAATATATCTGTTCAATTGATCTATAGACTTCTTCAAAATGGACCCAATAATTATTTCAATTATATTTAAAGTCATTACGGATGGAAAGGACAATTTTTAGTTATAATTTCAGGCAGGACTGTAGTAAACTTTAATATTCATAGACAGACTATGGACAATGACAAAGAGATAATTTCTATTATCAATTTCCTTCGTGAAGCACGGAAACTTCAATCTACTTTTAGATTTACTCCCAAACAAGATGGAAACTTTGAGAATGACGCCGAACATTCATGGGCAGTGGCTCTGACATGTAGTCTTCTTCTAAATCGCCTAGAAAAAGAATTTGGCAGGAAGCTTGATGGGCTTATGATCCTCAAAATGGCATTGATCCACGACATGGGAGAGATATCTGCCGGAGATACAAAAACCTGGGACCAGAAAAGTAGGATTGGAAAAGAGGAAAAGGAGAGAGAAGGTATTAATAATCTAGTGGGGAATTTACCGGACGATATTGCCACTGAGATTGCTGGCTTATGGGAAGAATGCGAAGCGATGGAATCGTTAGAGGCCAAAATCGTAAGATCAATTGATAGACTTGATCCTGTAATCCATAGGACGCTCACAGGAGTCGGGTGGAAAAATTTAAAAGACGAAGGGGAGCATTCCACATTGGAAGCACTCGACGATAGGCAACTCCCAAGACATCACTTTTCTAAAACTATCACTAGACTGTATAAGAAACTACGATCTATAGCGATAGAAGGCAAGATGTTCCCGATCAATTAGACTCATTCAGTGTTAGGGATTTAGCAATCCTATCAGATACATTCAACATTTCGTCTAAATCCTCTGTCTTTCCGTAATACTCAACACTTAGAACGATAGGTTTGAAATACCAATCATATTCCCCGTTTGGGAAGCTTACAAAGATCGCATTGTCTATTGTAGTAGTATTTACTCCAATTTCCAGCTTTTCTCCTTTTGCTATACTCGCCTCCGTGTATAAAAATGTCTTTTCGTCATCTCCGGTGTATCGTAGCAAATAACTAGTATGTACATCATTCCCACGATCATCTTTAGTATCGACAATTACAGCATTCCCGGGCCAATCAATATAGTCAGACGACCAATCTCCACAGACAATACCCATACTCATTGAAAATAATTCCTGCGAATCAATTAAAAGCACTTGCCCACAATCATCGCCAGTGAGATCAGCCTCGAAACTCCACTCTTGAGGCCTCTCAAAATTCAAGATAGCTTCCGTCGGGCTTCCGGATTCAGAAGCTCTGATGTTAGATAACTTTACCGATTCTGTAGTCCAGGAAATCTCTTCATCAGCCTGTGTTTCTTCCACTGCAGGAGTATCTTCCGCATATCCCTCTGTCTCTTCTGAAGTCGGGGTCACTAAGGAAGTTGGAGCAACCTTTTTCCCCGACGCATCACTCGATTTAGTAGAACCATAATAATAAAAGATAGCAAGGAGAATTAATATAAGCCCTAAAAGTAAGACACCCACTAAAAGGGCCATATTGTTATTTTTGGAGGGCGTTATAGAGACCTCAACGGGAGCAGCAGTGGGGATATTATCCATAAAATTTTACTGATAGTTATAATTAAAAGTC
>CAYVIR010000097.1:1978-4478 GCA_964451645.1 uncultured Candidatus Saccharibacteria bacterium
TATATCTTCCTTCCCTCATGTTTTCAATAAATTGGGGTCTTTCCTAAGAAATGCGCTAACCGCTCTAGCTATAAGGACATCTGCCTCGCTTGCAAACTGCTTCATCAGATCCTCCATCTCCTCCGGACTAACCCATTTTGCGCCCTTCCCTTCCTGAACATTATATTTAAACGATTCTACATCTACACTCATGATAAAAGTATGTCTACGAACCTCTTTCCCTCCGATAATATCTTCGAAAATACCTAATTCCACTACCTTTGCGTCGGATATGTCTATAACCAGTTCCTCTTTCGCCTCGCGGATAAGAGCCTCCTTGACGGTTTCTCCCACTTCTACACTCCCACCAAAATATCCCCACCGTAGAGGTTTGTAATTCTCTCTGTCTTGGATTAGAACTTCACCTTTTTTATTGACAGGGATAAGTAATGCTTTTACTACTTTGATATTAAATGGACTCACATTAAAATTTCATATAAATTAATTATTAAGAAGAGTACATGGGAAGCTATCGAACTAAATATATCATCGTATGGAAGCAAAGGAAATGTGTGTTTTAAGATATTTCATATAAGTAAAGATTAGACATGAAAATTTCTTTATTTCTATTGTCTCCATTCATATACGTATACGTATGGCTATACAGAATTCGTGAGCGACTATTCAGACTTGATATACGATATAAGTATATACCAGAATCTATCGAGAGATTCTACTTGCCAGTTCATATGGATTTGTTTTGGATTAGGAGGGGTTTTCTAGGAAGAAATAAATGTCTTGTACCTAAAGGTTCTCCATACTCTCAAAGATTTGAGTTAGGAAGTCCCTGGTATCAGACGTGGATTGGGAGCTATTATCTTAGAAGCTTTATGCGTATACAGTGGGAAACCGAACTTGAACTTGTTAAAGTACTTGGGAGAGCAGCGATCGAAGATCAAAATTACTGGCTTAAAATTTACGGGACAACCCATCCGGAATCCAAAATTATTTATGACTCCTTAAAGAAAGTAAGTCAAAGAGTCGTAAATAATTACCAACAAATCATATACTACGGCGAAATGATCACGGGAGTGGATGATTCAATTTCAAGTTCAAATAGATCAATTCATCGCACCATACATCAAGTGTCTATGAGAGTTTCATCAATTTATAATCGTCGCAATTTCAATTCTTTACTCCTTGAGAAAGATAGAACTCCCTCTGCTATGGGAATAATCCGCTTGTTTGGCTATTTCTCAATAATTCAGATTAATCCACGGAAATTTATACTCACATATGTTTGTGGTGCTGTGGATAATAAAGCCAAAATTAATCATGAGCTGTTGAGGACAATAAACAATATTGAAGTAGTTTGAGCTTATTTCCTGAAAAATCTCACTTCTGGTAGTAATTAGATACTCTTTACTTAGAGGAAGAAGGAGAGCTTTCGTGACTTTATTGTGCATTGGATTCATCGGAGATTCTCAATTAATTACAGCTATACATACCCTCCCTGTCATTCTTGATGGATGAATTGAGAAAAACCTAGCATTGTAGATTTAAGCCTATCGACAGAGGCTTCAGAGGCATATAGTCATCTGAAAATAACTTTCCCGAATTATCAACTATATAAAAGTTGATGGGCCGTGCGGAAATAATCTAGAAGTTCTTCCGGACTGGCTTGGCAACACTCTGCAGCCCGCTCAATCCAAGAACCATTATCTCTATCATCACTGGCATAAACGTAGTACAGGCAATCGTTAAAAGGAGAATAATCCAGTCTTTCAAACTCTGGATTTTCATACCAAGTGAGAGCAAATCTATTAACTACTTTTGAGTCCTGCATTAACAATGATAATGCATGGTCGAAGCTACCATAATAAGGAGACATCGTATATTTCCTGCTATAATATCCATCGGAAACATGTTGCACCACAAAAAGATCAGCATCATATCTTTCTATTTCCATAGTGATTCCTTCCTGCAAAGTGTGTGCGATTCCTTTAACTGGTAAAGTTATTTGTCCCCATGCCGGATCGAAATAGCTTCCATCTTCCAATACGGTAGCAAAGTGTAAGTTTCGAGGATCATACAAAATAGTGGAATACGGCATTATATATTGCACCCCAAATGCCTTATGAAGACAACCGGAGCCAAAACGTAAATCAGGGGCGAGACCATACCAAGAGTATACTTTTGCAGCACTATTATGTGGACGAAGTATAATATCAGTTAGTGGTCTGAGCTCTTTTTGAATTCCTAATTTTTCCCTAGATAAATGAAACTCCAAGTCCAAGCAGTAATATATAACCATTATATCACAATTCAGTTCCCTAGGGGAATTCGAGGGTCATAAATATACTGTTTATAAAGATAACACCTCTTAATTATTGATCGATGATGGAAAGTTTGAAGAGATATCCCGCCGAACGTGGGGACGGCTCTACAATTACATTCGCATATTTATAATCAGTCAATGAGACTTCCCCAGGCATCCAGATCTCAGCAGCTTCCCTAATTA
>CAYVIR010000098.1:0-4460 GCA_964451645.1 uncultured Candidatus Saccharibacteria bacterium
GACTCAACTCTTCCCGCACTCAACTTGAGAGCGGGATACACTCTAATCTCTGAACGTTTTTATCATCAAAGCTTTGTCAGTATCTATAATAATCCTGGCCAGGATACCCCCTTGAGATGGCCATGGTACTCTGGACTGCCTCATTTGGAATTATATCTCCCACCCAAACACCCATGGAACTAACCCCTAGAGTTCCATCGCCTCTTGGTTTCACTAGGGGATAAGTCAATCCTTTAGCGCTTAAGTATCTCATCCTTTCGCTTTGTATTTCATAATCAGCCTGTTGATAGTACTCCATACTAGGCCTTTCACTTCCAGAAAGTGCCAAAGCTCTAATATGAATATCTCTATCAATCTCATGATATTCGATCATTTCCGAAACAAAATCAACATTATCCAGGACCTCGGCGTTATACCTTGCTAATTGTTTGACATATTCACGAAGCGCTGCTTTATAGTCGAAGAAACCAAGCGTACGATTAAATTCTCTATTTCTGTTACCCGATGGAGCAAAAACCACAGTTTGATACTGTCTTATCTCCCAGACCACATATTCATGCCCTTCAATATTATATACTACTGAATCATATCCACATACTGCTATTGCCTCAGCTCTTCCTACCTCTTCGGGGTAGATGCATGTTATCTCCGGATCTGCAAACATTGCAATGCCATAATTAGTATCCATTCGAGTGGAGGGGGTATTCAGAACACGATTAAATCCATCAGGCTGGAAAAGAGGGACCAATTGATAGTTCTTAAGTTTGTTCAGATAATTCGCTTTTTCAGTCAAAGAAAAGTTTCCCAGAGCTGAAACGCTACATGGATCACATATGCTGTAATATTTTCGTTCCCAATTCATCGATCTTTGTCAGATATACCCATTATATCATGACGAAGGTGTATAAGAAATTGAGAATAGTGTCTCTTCTAGTGTATTATTTTATATCAGGTAAATTTCACGATGAAAAATATTAGATTAGGGATCTACAGGCATTACAAGGGCAAGCTATATCTTGTGCTGGGAATAGCCAAACACAGCGAAACACTGGAAACACTTGTAGTTTATATATCCCTTTATGAAAATAAGACTTCTCAGATATGGGCGCGCCCATTTGAGTCATTTATAAATAAAGTCACAGTTGATGAGAAAGAGGTCGAAAGGTTTAAATGGGAAGGGGAGGGGAGTTTAATATGAAAATACGGAAACTAAATATCGGCTTAATTACGATAATCCTTTTGATCGCAAGCATATTGGGAGCCGACCTTATCAGAGTTTCGATTAACAGGAACATATCAGACAGGGAGAGTAATAGTCAATTCGGGAAGAATCTAGGATACTCTGTCAAAGGGATAAGCAACTCAGAGATTTTTCATCCAACCATTACTCCTGTTAATCTTCCTCTTACATCTATTTTGCCTACTTCCGCACAGCCTGTTGCAGTAAGTCCCTCGCCTTCGTCACGTGTATCTAGCCCTACACCAAGAAGAATACAACAACAAAATACATCCGCACTATCTAGAAACACGGTTTATACTCTCATTAATGACTATAGAGCCTCAAGAGGCTTAACTTCAGTTCAACCCGACTCACGCCTTGAAGAGAGCTCTTACAACAAGGCCATGGACATGGTCTCACAGAACTACTTTGATCATGGCAATCCCTGGAGTTTTATAAATTCAACTGGCTATAATTTCGACTATGCTGCCGAGAACCTTGCCGTAAATTATTTCACTAGTTCTTCATTAGTGGAGGGATGGGAAAATAGCCCTGCACATAACCAGGCGATGCTTGACGAAAGAAATCAACACATGGGCTTCTCATATATTTGCGACGCCGAGATAACACAATATGAAGATACGTGTCTTTCAGTAATACATTTTGCCAGAGAGATGGAATGAACTGATATAATTAAAAATTCAAAAAAACTTTATGAAAAATCCTGCAAAAAATATCAAATGGAATCTTGACTCCCTCTACAAAGGCATTGCTGACCCGCAAATGGAGACAGATCTGGAGGAAATACAGAATTTAACCAATACTTTTATTGGTAAATACAAAGGGAATATCTCCAAGGGAGAACTTTCTATTGAGGCGTTTAGAGAGGCCATTGTCAAATATGAAGATATTTTAAATCTACTATATACCTACGAATCCTATGCCGGACTTCTTCATGCGAAAGACACTATCTCCGACCCGATAAGCAGGCTGCATTCAAAGGCGGAAGAGTTTGGGGCGGAAATAACCAGCAAACTTGTATTTTTCGATCTTGAGATTTTACAAATTCCGGAGGATATTTTGACTCAATACCTTACAAGTGATTTATTAGCAAATTATCTCGAATATTTGAAAAGAATACATACTTTTAAGAAATTTACACTCTCGGAAGATCAGGAAATTATCTTAAGGAAGAAATCGCAAACTAGTTATAGTGCATTTGTAAGACTATATGACCAATTGAGCGCTTCTACCATCTATTCTCTCCGGATAAAGAAAAAAGTTCGAAGATACAATTACTCGGAAATTACAAATATTCTAAGTAGTCATTCCGATAGAAATATGCGAGAAGCCGCAGCAAATTCAATGACTGAGGTATATAAAAAGGATTCCAGAACTTACGCATTCATATTAAATACGCTTCTTTTGGACAAAAAGATTTCAGACGAAGTCCGCCATTACGACTATCCACAGCAGGCCACTTTGATTTCAGACGAGGTAGATTTAGACAGTCAATACAATTACGGCAGTTATAGAGAAAAATTACACCATCCCAGAGGGATTTTATACTGTAAAGAGCAAGATAGTAGGGGATATGCTATACGAATGGGATAGATACTCTTCCATCTACCCCGAAATAGAAGAGCCAACGTACTCCTACAAACTGGCCAAAGAAATCATCCTCGAGGCTTTCGGGAAATTTTCCCCCACCTTCAAGGCCATTGCGGAGAAATTCTTTAAAAACGGATGGATAGATGCGGAATTGTCCGAAGGCAAGAAATCGGGAGCTTTCTGCAGCTATACGGTCCCCGGGAAACATCCTGTGATACTGACCAACTATACTGGGAAAGCGAATGAGGTTCGCACCTTGGCCCACGAACTCGGACATGCGATTCACGGGTACTTAAGCCGAGAACAAACACTGCTAAACTTCTGGCCGGTCACACCTTTTGCTGAAATTGCCAGTATTTTTGCAGAGAATTTAGTTTTCAGGGCCATTTATTCGGACATCAACGATAAAAAACAAAAGGCAAATCTTCTTGGGGGGAGGATTCAGGAAATTTTCGCAACGATTTTCCGACAGAATGCTTTTTATCTCTTTGAATCTGACATTCATGCGATTCGAAGGATAGACGGTGAGTTAAGTACACAGGAATTTAACGATCTATTTCAGAAGAGGACACAAGCGACTTTCGGAAAGGGACTAACATTAACTGAGGGCCATCGATACTGGTGGATTCCGATAGCCCACTTTTTCCACTATAATTTTTACGTATTTTCTTACTCTTTCGGACAAACTCTGAGCAACGCACTCTACAGTAAGTATCTCAATGATGGCAGTAGTTTTGCCGAGCACTATATCGAAGTTCTAAAAATGGGCAGTTCGAAAAATCTAAAAGATTTAACAGTTAAACTAGGAGTGGATATTCAGAGCCCGGACTTTTGGCAGGAGGGTATCGAACCCATCAAGTATTTAGTGGAGGATTTTAATAAACTTGTCACTACTTGAAATACAAGCTCAAAAGTGATTCAATTAATTTTAATTATCTAAGAATAAGTCAATGGCAATTTCACCTCCAAACCCCAATACGGATAATAGGCAAACTAAGCAATAAATAGCAATTATCAGCATTATTTTTCATGTCAATAAATACAAACCCACAAGCAGTAGAAAAGTTTTTTGACCACAAGATTGATCAGATTTATCCATCAGTGGAAAAGTTCAAAGAGCTGCTTTATTCTGGTAAGCGATTACGATTTTATATCGGAGCCGATGCGACTGGCCCCAGACTTCATATTGGCCATTTGGTGCCTATGCTAAAGATGAAGTATCTACAGGAGCTTGGCCATGAAATTATTTTCCTAGTAGGGGACTTCACAGCGAGACTGGGGGATCCTACGGACAAATCCGAAACACGGACCCTTTTATCCGAAGAGGAGGTAAAAACAAATGCCACTCAATTCCAAAAACAAGTCCAAAAATACATCGATTTCACCTCGGAGGAGAATCCGGCAAGTATTAGATTTAATTCAGAATGGAATAATTCTTTAAATTTAAGTGATATCATCAAACTCGCCTCCAACACTACAGTACAACAAATGATCGAGAGAGACATGTTTGAAGAGAGATTAAAGATAAAGAAACCTATTTATTTGCATGAGTTCTTGTACCCGCTCATACAGGGATACGACTCAGTTCATATGGAAGTAGATGGAGAATTTGGCGGGCGCGATCAAACTT
>CAYVIR010000099.1:0-3047 GCA_964451645.1 uncultured Candidatus Saccharibacteria bacterium
CTTTCGATTGGGCAATCATATGGGTGATATTGGAATAGTGAGAATGTTTTTTCATCTTCAGGGTATCAAGACTTGATCTCCTTTAAGTACGACAATCAAGCACCCCTACCTCCAAGCTATGTATCTTTGCCAACCAATTTTCTCTCCAGTAAGAATGTAGTTATGACGTGGCCGGTAATTGGGCCTGGTATAGCCACGGACGTACACTCGGGGCTTGCCGGTCTTCAGTACCGAATAGGATCGGCCGGGACCTGGTATGGGGACCTGCACACGGGTAGCGAAGATGATAATGATCTCCTAATAAATGACGGATCTTATTCAACAGATGGGACAATTGACTATCCGGCACTTCTTGAGGGGTCTAACTTTGTATACATGAGAGCGATAGATAATCTGGGGAACATTACTCCGGAGAGTGAATATACGGTTGGTGTTATTAAAATTAATACTGCAGCACCTAGTGCAGTCCAAGGACTACAAGTAAATCCATCAACTAGTGATGCCAATTCGTATACTTTCTCTTGGTCCCAACCGGCTTCTTTTGTAGGATTAGCAGGAGGGTTAAAATATTGTTATACAGTAAATACATCTCCTGCAGAAGGAGTATGTAATTTCACAGATCCTGGAGTAACCACCCTTGGGCCCGATGCGTTTGCAACGAGACCTGGTTCTAACACTTTGTATGTTGTAGCTCAAGATGAAGCAAATAACATCAATTATGAGGTATTTAGCTCAGTCAATTTTACATATTCCGGCTCAGCTCCAGGCATCCCGTCTAATCTAGATATTGCAGACATTTCGGTTAAGTCTACAAATAATTGGAGATTGGTAATAAGTTGGGATGCTCCAACTGATATAGGTGCGGGAATTGATCATTATGATATATATAGGTCTACAGTAAATACAAGTTGCAGTAGTAATTTCGGTGCATTTTCGAAAGTAGGTTTCAGTACAAGTGCTTCGTACATAAACCCAGATTTGGAACAGGAAATGTATTACTTCTGCATAAAGGCTTGTGACAGTGCGAATAGTTGTTCAGCAAGTTCTACAACGTCAGGAAGGATACCAACTGGAAAATTTACGGAGTCTGCGGGATTAATCACGGCCCCGGAGACATTAAGCATAACAACAAGAAAGGCGCTTATTGGATGGGTTACAGATAGAGAAAGTGATTCTAGAGTAGAATATGGTTTAAAATCGGGTGTTTATTTTGAAGAGGAAGTAAGTAATAGTACTCAACTCGCGAGTCATAACATAACTTTGAATAATCTGACTCCGGGGACTACATATTTTTATAGAGCAAAATGGACGGATATTGATGGAAACATAGGAGTAAGTGACGAGAAATCCTTTATTACTCTGCCTCCTCCATCAGTTGCGAACGTCTCAACAACCTCAGTAACGACGAATTCAGCGATTATTAATTTCGTAGTAAGAAATTCAACGCGAACATCTCTCGTATATGGAACGACGGAATCTTATGGTGGAAATGAAGTGGTGGCGACTTCAACAGAAGAATCAAAATACTTTCTTCATCTAAATGGATTGGCTGACGGTACCACTTATAATTATAAATTCTTATTAGAAGACATTGATGGTAATACTACGGATACTATCGTTAATTTTCAATTTGCAACATTACCTTTGCCTGAAATATCAAACCTGAGGTTTGAAGAAGTCAAAAATTCTACCCAACCCACAATTAAAATTTTTTGGACAACAAATGTTGCGACAATTGGATATATTGATTTTCACCCCACGGAACATATTGATCAGAAAAATAGTTTAGGAGAAAAAGATTCCTTACTGGAACATGAGTTAACGCTAGCTGGGCTTAGTGCCAATGCAGAATATGAATTGACTGTGAGCGCTAGGGATTCTTTAGGGAATACTGCAATTTCTCCTTCATACAATTTTACTACAGCTGAAGATTCGAGACCGCCGGAGGTAAGTAAGATAAAGGTTGAAAGCAGGCTTTCCGACGCGTCGAGTGAGTTCGGGAATGAAGCTTTTGCCCAATTGGTGGTCACATGGGACACTGATGAACTATCCACGAGTCAGGTACAATTTAACCAAGGTACTACTGGGGACTTTACGCAAAAGACGCCACTTGATGAGAATTTGACATTCAATCATGTGGTTGTATTAACTAATCTTAATCCAAGTAGTGTATACAAACTTCAGGTCCTTTCAAAAGATTCAACTGGCAATGAGGCGAAAAGTAAGAGCATGGTTACAATTAGTGCACAAGCTAAGGAAAACCCCTTGTCGGTAATACTTGGAAGGCTTAGTGACGTTTTTGGATTTCTTGGACAATGAAGAAGATAATTAAACCTACAATATGCTTACTTTTTCTCGGGTTGTTTACTTGTGTTCTTTTCTTCAGTTATAAAGTAATAAATATAAAGCAAGTAGGTAGTGTTCTAGCTGCGAGTTCGCCTTGGACTCAGACTGACTGGAGCGGAGGAGCTACCAGCGGTACTGTAGAAACAACAGTTAGTACATTCTCTTCCAAGACAAATTCCAATGTAACGACACCCGGCCAAATTTCTTTAGACTCTACAGGTGGATGGGTTTCGGATTACGTAGCATGGTCATACAGAAAAAAGATTACATTTGATAACACCTTCGCCAAAATTGGCGTAAATCCGGAAGCTCTCCTTAATTATCCATTACTGATAAAAATTAATTCGGGCAACATTAATTACAATGATGTTCAGAATTTGGGGGAGGATCTCCGTTTTACCGACTCTGATGGAACAATCATTCCCTACGAAATAGAGAAGTGGAACGAAGGCGGCGATAGTTTTGTTTGGGTTAAAATACCGGAAATCGCTATCGGAAATACCGATCACATATACCTATATTATGGAAGTCTTTCGGCAACAGATGGGCAACAGCCGAACTCAGTGTGGGCAAATGATTATGCAGGAGTATGGCATATGAATGAAACATCCGGAACACTAATAAATGATTCGACGGTGAACGGCAATGATGCAGTAAAATATGCAGATGTTTCTGTTGGTAAAGTTTATTTTTCGGCAGTC
>CAYVIR010000099.1:3057-4354 GCA_964451645.1 uncultured Candidatus Saccharibacteria bacterium
CTCAAAACTTCAATGGAGGCAATAATTTTCTCACTGTTTCAAATTCTGCCAGCTTAAATCCAAATAATATAACAATGTCAGGTTGGTTTACTGTTAATACCCTGGCTGCATGGAATAGTATATTGATGAAATCTACAGACAGTAATTGGAATAATGGATATGGTATTTACTATAGTAGCGGCCTCTGTGGATTTATTAATAATTACAATAGTTATAAAGTATGTACTTCGATTCCTCAGTCAGACACGTATAAGCATATAGCAGTTACCTATAATGGTAGTGTACTTAAAATGTATATTAATGGATCCGAAGTTTCTACCTTTAATACTACAGTCGGATTGACTTCCAATTCAGGACCACTTTTACTAGGAAGGGGTGCCGGCGGGCCGTACCAGTGGAATGGGAAACTTGATGAACTGCGTATTAGTAATCAAGCGAAATCTGTAGCATGGGTGGCAGTGGAGTATCAAAGCGGAATTAACACTTTCAATAGTTTTGGGAGCAGGGAGAATAAATATCAACCTTCATCGACATTGGAATCCAACATTTTAGACTCGGGAGTCGCCATGGACTGGGGATTATTGAATTATACTAATTCCGGGACAGGGAATGTGAATGTGAAAGTCCGCACAGATAGCGCTAGTAATATGAGTGGAGCGACGGCCTGGGCGAGTTGTAATGTCGTGATAAATGCAACTGATATTTCTGCAAATAATTGTGTGGATGATGGCCATAGATATATTCAATATCAGATATTATTACAATCAAGTGGTGCAACGACTCCCATTTTCGAAGAGATTAGTATAGCGTTTGTCCCGTCTGATCAGGTCCCCCCAGATGTCAATGCTACTGACTTTTCTATAACAGGATTAGAAGAGAGTGGGGATTGGCATAAAGATGAAGCCACTATCACTTGGACCGAAGGTAGTGATGATGATAATGGGAATGGAATTCTGGGATACTGTATATCACTTGACGAAGCAGATCAGGATTCATCTCACGGATTAAATCCACAGAATACTGCAGGAATACTTGCCGGCAAAGATGATGGAGTCTCTCAAAACTATTGTCCATACATAGTAGTAGGAGATACATTTAGCATTAGTACGGTAACAGGACTTAATCTGGTATCTGGGAAAGAATACTTCTTTTCAATAAAAGCAGTAGACTTAGGAGGTAATATCTATACCGGAGCAGATCAGACGTGGAAGGATGTCATCTCCTTTAAATATGATAACACAGCACCAACAGCACCTTTCTATATATCGTTACCGGCAAACTTCCTCTCAAGCAAGGA
>CAYVIR010000100.1:0-4343 GCA_964451645.1 uncultured Candidatus Saccharibacteria bacterium
CTTGAAGAATTGGCATCAAAAATATTTGCAAAATCATATTAACGACAAAGCCCACCAACAGGAAAAATGCAGCGACAATAATAATTATCAATCCAAGTCCGGCTCCTTCATTAGTAGAACGATGTCCCGAAATGGCCTCGATACCTAAGAAAATGCTTATATAGCTGACAACCATCACTATCGATGCAGGCATCATGTATAGGAATTGTGCGGTGGCAACTACTAAACCATCCCTCATCCGCGAATTATAGTTTCCTCTGTATGTTATCTCTTCTACCTGCCCTCCTTCTTCAAATCTCTTTACTAAGTCTAGCTTATATCCAAGAAGATAAAGAGATACACAAGCTAAGAGTACCCCAAGCATCAAAAGAGGGAAATAATATAGGAAGATCCCAACAACAGGCATTACGAGGAAGAGGGAACCAAAGGAATAATAGAGCCAGAATATTAAAAATATGATAGTATATAGTCCTCCGATATATAAACTCCTTTCCTTCCAGTCACTAAGCCGAAAGAAGCTTTTTAATAATTTCTCAAGATCAAATTTAATTTTTGTTTTTGGCAATATACTACGCTAATAGATAAATTACACTCATTTTACTCTATATTCTATCAAATATATGTATGGATTATATTTAATCTTAATTTAATTAAACATCTGATACTTGAACTTCTAACTGGACATGCACAGAACTATCACTTACTGGGGGATATCCACTAGTAATCAATATCAAGCCCAGATAATGGTGTCAATGTGTTTTTTGAAAAAAGAGTCTGCTTTCGAGAAAATGTTGAGAAATAAAAAAACTCATACCCTTTACTATCTCCAACCGATATACGAATTTGAATAATCATAATTAATCACCTATACTTTAATAATCAGTATTTAAAAATGACCGATCCTAATTTACAAAAGCCTAATACAACATCCACTGTTTTGGGAAATTCCCAACCGCTTCCTCCATCAGTAGCAGCTTCCGGAAAGATAAACCAACCGAATAACCTGCCAATTTAGTCACATACTAATACCAACTATAGCATAATTATTCTAGGTGCAACCTCAGTACTATTTAGCGTCTTATCTCCTTGTGGCATGCTCCTTGGAATCCTAGGCTGTGTCTTTGCTCTCCGTGCTAAAGACACAGCTACTAGCAAAAAGCAAATCTATCTTGCGTTAGGATTGAGTGCAACAGGCCTATTACTATCGGCTGCCTTTGGAATACTATACACATTATCACTTTCGAACCCAGAAGTCTTGAACTAAAACAATAGGTTCAGCAACTCTTTAAAGATATAAAGCAAAATCCCAAAGAGTATCAGCATTGTCAAGAGAATTAACACCTTCAAGAATACATCCAAAGGTTTGTATCCTACCAAGTTGAATTGATAAAAATCGTAGGCCTTGGCATAAATATATGGATATTGTACCTTTTGGAAATGTTCTACCCTATTTCGTAAAGAGCTCTTAAACTCATCCACATCTATTTTTATTTTGATTTTCGGAAGACGCTTAAGTCTAGAGTGGCGAGGTTTTTTAACATTTGGGGTACTAGGATTGATGGGGCCCTGCGGACTTTCAATAATCGTTTCCTCTTTCGGCTCAATCGTTACGAATTTTTTATTACTGATATCTACTGGGATGTCATCCATTTTTGTATTCATTACTTTAGACATCATTTTATTAGTATTAGTGTTCTAAGACAAATATAAATGTTATTATTGATACTTATCTATTCTATTATTCACACTCATAATTCATATGGTTAGTTCAGTAATACCAGCTAAATCTTCGGTTCGACTATTAAACAATATCACCTTCTTCGGAGATTCTGCGATTGAGGAGAAAAGTGAAATATATAAGAAAGTATGGAGTACAGCGAGGATACTTGCAGAGAGAGGATATACGATAGTAAATGGAGGAGGGCCAGGAGTTATGAAGGCTGCCACAGACGGAGCAGAATCAGTAAATGGCAAGACTATCGCAGTATATTGGCAACCTAAACTTGCCTCGTTTTTTGAAGGTAGAAACCTTGCAAATATTACAGATGAATCCGAGACAGCTACCAACTATATGACAAGAACGTTGGGACTTATTGAGAAAGGTGACGCGTATATTGTGTGCAAAGGAGGGACAGGAACAATTTCAGAATTCGGTATGGTATGGGCACTTGCTAAGCTTTATTATGGATGTCATAAACCTGTTATTTTGTTTGGCGATTTTTGGGATCCAATTATTGAAACTCTGCAGAAGCAGATGAATATTGACGAGACAGAATTAGGAGTTCTATACCAAGCTACAGAAGCGGAACAAATCCTCGATATCCTTGCAAGACATGAACTCAGATTAGGTGATTGTCGGGGAAGAAAGGACCTGGGTGAAGAAGGAGCTTTTATTCTAAGTCCACGACATGCTGCTACTTCAGATGCATACGATGCTGAGGCCACAAAGTACGATGTGCAACATGCTGGGAAGCCGGTCTCGTATGAACAATTAGACGAGTTTATCTCTTTAGTACATCCCCCGGCAAAAGTCCTTGACCTAGGGACCGGCTTTGGCTTTGACGCCAAATATTTATCTAGGAATTACACAGTTACAGGCGTAGAAATGTCGCCTAAGACGGCTGCTATCGCAAAATTCGAGAACCCTGGAATGGAAATTATTGTCGAAGACATGGTTAATTATGGCTTCGGAGAAGAATTGTATAAAGGCATCTGGGCCAGAAATTCACTCCACCACCTGGAAGAAAAGTATATTGATCACGTACTACAAAAAGCTTTCAAGGCACTTGTAGACGAAGGTATATTCTATATCATAGTGCGAGAAGGAAAGGGGGATACAATAGAAACTGATGCCCGCGGTTACCAAAAAGTCGAAAAATTTTATCACCTATTTGATAAAAAGGAGATCACTGAAAGGGCTTATAAGGCAGGATTCAAAATTGAGAAGATAGAAACCGTAGTTAGAAGTCATAACTGGCTAAATATAATTTTAAGAAAATCGCGTCAAAATGAAAATAACAACTGATTTAAAGGCCATACTACAAGGAATAATAATGGGGATCGCAGAAATCGTCCCCGGGGTAAGTGCCTCCACGGCAACTTTATTGCTTGGGATCTACGATGATTTCATAGATTTACTGCATAAGGGAACGAACTTTTTACGATCGCTTCTTCTCTTTCTAATAGGCAAAGAAAAGAAAGAAGAATTAATCAGCACCTTCAAAGAAATTCGTCTCAAATTCGGAATAGAACTATTCATAGGGATGATAATCGGTATCGTGCTCTTCTCCAATCTTGTGGATTATCTCTACGAAGGATACGAGCTTTATTTGAAGGCGATTTTCTTCGGTATTATCCTATCATCGCTTGTCATTCCGTTAAAAGTGATAAAAACTATCAAACTATCAAATCTTATAGCTTTACTTGTCGGGTTTCTTTCTTTTTACTTAGTTCTAAACCTTCACTCCTCTAGCAATCCTTCTGAGATACCTCTCTGGTTAATCTTTGTCGGAGGAGCGATAAGTGTCTCTGGGATGGTTCTGCCGGGAGTTAACAGCTCTTTCCTTCTTATACCACTAGGTATATATGAATTGATTCTCCATATTGTCAGTGAATTTAGCAGCCTCAATTTTGAATATGAATTAATTATTCAAGCGACAGTATTCGCCTTGGGCCTCATAGTAGGACTTGTCAGTATAGTCAAACTATTAAAATACGCGTTCGAAAAACATGTAGATATATTATTGTCATTGATTGCCGGAATAATGCTCGCATCTCTATTCGGGATATGGCCATTCGAAGGAAACTCTGGCGATGACTTCGCAATCGTAACCATTCTCCTCATAATATCTACCATTCTAACTTTTATATTCATTCAGAAGTCCAAGCCCGAAAACGAGTTTAAAGGGGGGAAGTAATTTGGACAATTTCCAGGAAGATTCTATAATAATAGATATATTATAAACAATAATATGGCCTCCTATTCTGATAGACGCAGTAGCCTAATTCTTTTCATAAGTATCGGGTTTTTTATCACTACGCTCCTTTGTACAATATTAATCTCTCTGTTACTAATGACAGGATATTCAGGTAAACAGTCTTGTACATATAATGGTGTCACTTACGAACATAAAAAGGGATTTACTGACAGCTGTAATAGCTGTTCATGTGATGATGGAAAGGTAGTATGCACTACAATGGCTTGCGAAGAGGAAGATGATTACGGAGGACTCGGACTAGAAGACGAAGAGATCTAATAAGCGGGGGACAAAGATTACTATCCCGACAAGTACGCTAATAATTGCTGCCACTAAAACTGCTCCGGCCGCTATATCTCTAGCATC
>CAYVIR010000101.1:0-4324 GCA_964451645.1 uncultured Candidatus Saccharibacteria bacterium
CTCATGGCATATCTGAGCGGACTCTATCCTATAGACTTATCCCTGGCATCTCTTCGGAAGATATATTAACGGCCTTAGAAGAAATAGGAGGAGAAATACTAACCAGCGATACTATGAATTATGGCCTAGAGGAAGACTTGCAAGTACGATGGAGGATAAAGGATTATTTTTTACAAGATGGAGACGATGAGTCTACCGGTGTTAGTTTATTTAGTATGTATGGAGTAGATCTTTTTAACCGTGGAGTTGTACGAAGAAACCCCAAGTGGGGAGATGTCTCCACTAAGTTGACGGTATTGGGAATGGTTACTTCCGGGGCACTAGGTATAAATACTAATCGATTACTAAATCGTTTGGAAGAAGGACAGTCTACGTGCTTGGAAGCGGTGACTTTGACAACAGCTATAGTCACTCTCTTCCCTTTCTATCGGGAGAATATAAGCGACATGAGGATCATCGGCCTTGGAGAGGATAACTTCTTCCTAGGTAGTGCTGAGGATGCGCAACACTTCGGTCTTGTAATTAAAGCACATAATGGAGAATATGGGGTGATGTCGGGCGGAGGCCGTGTTATGTCCGAAGAAGAGATACGGGAAGTAGCGAAAGAAGCACGAATAACCAAGAGGACAGGCGACGCATCAACGTTTTACGAACGAAATCGTCGAGACTACCTCGCAGCACAGATGATGATTCGAAAGGGAAAGGAATTAATGAGATAAATGCTTAGAAGAAAGCTATGAGGTATAATAATCCATAGATTCCTTAAGGGAATGCCAGCGGTAAATGATCGACCTTCGGGGTTGATAAGTAGAAGAGAGAGTTCATCCTCCGATAAGGGCCTTAAGGGCAATAGAATGATGAAAGCCCAAGTCATACGTATGGCCCGAGCTTCCAGAGGAATATTTCCCGAAGAGTATTAATGAGTTGAATGAGGGACCTTTAGTCCAATCTGGCGCTTCTGTCTCGTAATTACATTCTCCTTGGTAATTGATATAATCGTTAGTGCTAAGTACATTGTAATAGTTTATTAACTTAGTGAATCATTTGTAATGACAAAGAAAGTGCTAATAGGTGTTGCATGGCCCTATGTAAATGGAGATATACATATAGGCCATCTTGGGGGCTATCTGTTTCCTGCCGATATAATGGCTCGTTTTCATAGACTGATGGGGAATGATGTTCTTATGGTCTCGGGATCTGACTGTTATGGGACTCCCATTACCGTCGAGGCCGATAAGAGAGGGATGAAGCCTGAGGAGGTAGTAGAGCTTTATCATAAGAAAGATTTGGAATTATTTAATCTATACGGATTAGATTACAATTTGTATACCCGAACAACCACTCCAAAGCACAGAGAAGTTGTCCATGAGATATTTTTAAAGCTATTGGATGAGGGGTATATTGAAAAAGGTGTGATGCAGCAATATTACGCGGTTGATGACAAACAATTTCTACCTGACAGATATGTTGAAGGAACATGCCCTTACTGTAAAGCTGGAAATCAAAGAAGTGACCAATGTGAAAATTGTGGCAGATGGCTGAAAGATGGAGAATTGATTGAACCAGTGAGTAAATTAACAGGGTCAAAGGTAACATTGAAAGACACTGAGCATTACTTCTTGAATTTCGAAAAACTTGAACCTGAATTAAGAGAATATCTCGATGAGAATAAAGATAATTGGAAAAAATGGGTTTGGCAAGAAGCAGATGGTTGGCTGAGAGAAGGGTTACAGAAACGTGCAATTACAAGAGACATGGATTGGAGTATGGATCTGCCGATTGATGAAATAAAGAAACGCGAAGAGAGCAAACAATTAAGCGATTTCTCGGGTAAGCATATTTACGTTTGGTTTGAGGCGGTAATAGGCTATCTTTCGGCTACCAGAGCATGGTGTGAAATGGAAGAAGGTACGGAAGATACGATTTTCAAAAGAGATAATGGACAAAGCAGGAATTGGGAAGATTGGTGGAAAAGTCCAGATTCACTGATTTATAACTTCATGGGTCAGGATAATTTAGTCTTTCACACTTTGATGTGGCCTGCACAATTAATGGGCCTAAAAGATGGTTCCCAATTACCTAAATTTGTAGTAGTCAATAAATTTCTAAACTACGAAGGTAAGAAATTCAGCAAGAGTAGGAATTGGACGATTGATTCAAAAGTGCTGGCTGAGAAATATGGAGTTGATCTAGTGAGATATTATATTGCCCGAACTTTGCCTGAAAATAAGGAAGGGAACTTTACTTGGGAGGACTTTGTGTCGGCTGTGAACAATGAATTGGTTGCGAATTTCGGTAATTTAGTGAATAGAACATTGACGTTCATCAAGAGTAAATTCGCTGGTGAAATTGAAGTCGAGGATTTGTTAAATGAGAGGAGCATTTCTACCGACGCAACATTCGAAAGAGTAAAAAGGTTTCTCAGTGGGGATCCCCATGATGAAGGAAAAAATGGGCCATGGTTGGGTAAAGCACTGGATGAAATAATGGAGCTTTCAAGGCAAGGAAATATCTACTTTGACCAGCAGAAAGTATGGGAAGTTGTTAAGACTGACGAGACTCAGGCCAAACAGATATTGATGAATTTGATTAATCTAATCTACGATTTAGCTGTTCTGATATATCCTTTCCTCCCTTCAACTTCGGAGAAAATAATGAATATGTTAAACCTGGATCCAATCGTTCCAGGTGTGGGGAATCTGAAGTGGCTTCCATTGGCCAATCAGTATGAAAGCGATGGAAAAACTGATAGGTTTACCCCCAACTTGATTGTGGGACCAATGAAAAAGGTGAAGTTGGGTCAAGTCAATTTGCTTTTCGCCAAATTAGACTCAGAAAAAGTTCTTGCGGAGAAAGATAGTACGAATTAATTCAGACTAACTGCCCTTATGAGTAATTCTAGGTTGTTGGATCACTTCCATTCAAAATTCGGCACTATTGATAAACTTTTTGATAGCCATTCACATCTCACTTATCCCTCGGGTTTGTCTTTAGATGAAGTTGTTGTAAACGCGAAAGCCGCCGATATAGCTGCAATTATTGACGTTGCCGTTGACTTGAAGACGTCGATGGAAACCATGGAAAATCACAAGAAATATCCTGGCTTTGTATATCCAACGGTAGGAATCCACCCGGAATTAGTTATCCCAGGGTCGGACCTGTATGACTCAAGTATTGATGAGGAAAGTTTGGACAATATTTTTGAAGAGTTGGAGCAAATTATCGAGCAACATACAGATGAAATTATCATGATTGGTGAGTGTGGAATTGATTATTATTGGTTGGGGAAAAGCGATTTAGGCGATAAGGAGAAAGAAAAAAGTAAGGCAACCCAAAGAGAGCTATTTCGAAGACATTTGGTTTTAGCGGACAAGTATTCATTGCCATTAACGATCCATAGTAGAGACTCTTTGGATGACTGTTTGGAGATAATCGAGAGTTCAGGTCTGGATTCTTATGGAATTTTTCATTCTTTCACGGGGAATCCATCTGCCGCGGAAAGAATATTCAATAGCGGGTTTGCTATCGGCATAAATGGAATAGCTACGTATAAATCTGCCCAAGAGGTTAGGGATACTGTTCGAAGTCTACTCTTGGAGGCAGAACCGTCACCTAAAACACTCTATAAAATGGGGATTTTTTTTGAAACCGATGCTCCATTTTTATTACCTAGGGGTGCTAGAGGTGCAAGTAATCAATCGTCGAATATTAAATTAATTTTTGATATGGTCATAAATGGATAAATTTGCTCGTAATGAAAGCCTCGCTCAGAATGACCATAGATCAATGGTTAGAGAGGGTGTACATAAATTAAGCCAATTAAAGATATTCCCCGAGAGAGATGCTCAAGATACAGAAAATATGATAATTAATTTATGCAAAGAAGAACGTTGGTCTATAATCACAGATTCAAATAGTAAGATTTCGGAATTCTCCGATAAGGAACTAGTTTCTACTACCCAGTCTCTTGGCAGGATAGATGCGATAATTGCAATATTGGATGGGAATATACCGTTAACACATAATTGGTCGAGGCTGGTGACCTATGTGGACCTGGTTAAAAATATAAACGAGACGTTACAGGTTAGGTTAAGATATGAATTATCTGGGAATGAGGTTCTTGTAAAATGGATTGTTGTCGATAATTCGCAAGTGGAGAATAAGGTTTACGTATTAATTGCAGAATCCGACAAAGATGTGAGTTATTGGGAAAATAAGTTCCTAAAATTAGTGGCCGTACAAAAATCGATTTCCATAAAAGTATTTAAATCTTTTCTGTTGGATTCCGAAGGCCAGTTGTTGGAGGATTATTCATACACAGAGT
>CAYVIR010000102.1:0-4276 GCA_964451645.1 uncultured Candidatus Saccharibacteria bacterium
GAAAGATGCTACTGCAAGAGCAACTAGGCCCACCGCCGTGAGGACCATCCTGATATTTCTAAATGTGGATTCTATCTGTGTAATTGTATCTAATATAGACTCAGTCCTATAGCCCATTATGTCTACTTTTTGTCTGACTTCAGGCACCTGATCCTGTGTCGACGTTAGGATACGGGCCTGTGAATATGTAGTGACACCTAATTTCTTCACATCGGCTACAGGGATATAGATCACCGGGATATCGAAATTAGAAATAATGCCGGTTATCATATACGTGACGGGATAACTTTCTAAATCTACTTCTTCATTAGAGATTTCTTCCGTCGCAATAAGTGTAACTTCGAAAGTCTTATCTTTTGCGTTCTCTGGAGAGAGTGCAAAAATATCCAAGAAAGCACTGTTTACGATAGCTTCCTGGGTGTTATCTTCTTGAATCACAACTTTACGTGTTTTCTCATTATCTAAAGAAGGATCCGTCAATAAGTCCGCTTCGCCTTTAACGTTGGATGGAGATTGAGCAATTGTATTATTAAAAAACTCTCCTTCCAGTAGATTCAAATCAGAATGGCTCAGATAATCCTTCTCGACACCATAGGCCACAATGTCAGTTTCTGATCCCTGCAAGTTTACCTTACCGGCCGTAGCAATAATGGGAAATACTTTTTCTACTCCCTTAATATTATTCAGATCTACAAGAGTCTCATCATTGATTGTGATATTCTGGCTCACGGAAGAATATGCATCAATGGATCGCAGTTGATCCAATTTAGAAAAGTTTTTGAGTACAAGCCTTTCTAAGCCGAAACCAATAGAGACTAGAAACACTGTAAAGGCTATACCCAACGCAACTCCGCCTATTGTGACATATGTTCTGGTTTTCTTCGCAAGTAGATTTTTCACCGAGAGATCGATCATATCGGCAAAGTTTATACTTTCTCCTCTGCGTGACACTACCATATTTATGAATCTATAATATACATCCGACATCCTGTACTGGAAATTATGTACGAATGATGGCCAAAACCTGAAATCGAGTACTTTATAAATACCCCTATAGACCAATGAAAGAATGACAAATAGTAACGTTGTAAAAATATAAAATCCTTCCAAAAATATCTTTAAGGATTCTATCTCTCTCTTAACCAGTTTCTTTAGGCTCAGATTCTTTATACTATTCCTGATCTTGGACCTTCTTTTTTCTTCTTTAAAAATTTCCGGCGTAGTGTTTTCCTCGGAGTTGTAAAGTTTCTCCGCTTCTATGTTTTGCATTACTATCTTTTGCTTTAATTTAGCAATGTCATCCTTCCCTTTTGAATTGTTTATCTCTTCAAATATCTTCCCATCCAAGATTCGGATAATTCTATCTGCATATTCTATATATTCAAGATCATGTGTCACCATAATCACCGTCTTCCCATCTCTTACTAACTCTGAAAGTAATTGAACCAGTTTTCTGCCACTTTTAAAATCAAGATTTCCGGTGGGTTCATCTGCCACAATTATTTCCGGGTCAGTAACTAACGCCCTTGCCAAGCCAATTTTCTGCTGCTGTCCTGACGAGAGCTCTGTAGGTTGAAAATTACCCCAACCAGACATCCCAAATAGTTCAAGTTTCTCTCTCGCTTTCGTTAGAATTTGATGTTTCGGAAGATTACGAAGTGTTAAAGGGAATGCAACATTCTCGATCACGTTTAATGACTTTATCCAATTCGCTTGCTGATGGACCATTCCTATATATCTCTTCCTAAGATCGGCGATAAAGTCCGGGGTTTGATTATGTATGGGTTCCCCCTTGAATAGAACTTCTCCCGTTGTGGGTGGCTCTAGTCCTAATATTAAATTTAGCAGTGTGGACTTGCCTGAACCCGATGGCCCTAGAATAATTACAAACTCCCCAGGATAGATATCTAATGATATACCACGTAGTACCTTTATTTCCTGTACTTTGACATGGAAATTTTTAGTGGCATCTTTTATTTCTATTAGTGGCTTTTTCTGCAATTGGTATTTCTAATTATATTGAATAAATACATCTTAACCTTATTTAGATTTCAGGGCAAATTAGTGGCTTAGCGAATGAACCCGAAAGCCTCTGATAGCCTGGAAATTATAATATCTAAAGGGTTTTCACTCATCTGTGCAGATATGGTGACAAGGTTCCTTCCCAACCCTGTGTTTCCCACTGAATCTTCTGACATCACCCGTAAATGATAAACGCTACTTGGCCTCAAATTATTGATAATAATAAGATGATTAAATGTCAAGCCGTCATCTACTAAAGTTTTTTGAGTATATTCACCAGTAGACCCTTCGCCATACTCCACCTGACTCGTAGCCGCCTCATCTGTATCCCAGCTTATAATTAGCTGTGCCTCATTTTGGACTGTTGCGTTAGAACTCATTCTCGTCTCTACCTTTATATTGCTCACCACCGGAGGTCTTGAATCTTCATCCGTAGTAAACTGATATTCGTTGGAAATAGCTTCATTTCCTAAAGAATCCCTACCGGAAACTAACATCCCATACTTTGTATTAGCAAGCAGCCCTGTCAGAGTAATCGCATGATCACTCTTTACCTCAAGATCTATTTGGTCTCTTTTCTGATTGGGTTCCTGCATCGGATATATTCTTACAAAAGAAGTAATCGGCACATTAGACTTCCAGAGAATATTCACCGTAGGCTGAGAGCTATTTTTGACTTCCTCTATCTGGATATCCTCAATACGAGGAAAAGGTAAAGTTGAAAATTGATGATTTTCAAAATATGTATAGGTATTGTTATCCATATCTCGTAGATGGAATTTAAAATTGTAAAGACTTCCTTCCGATAAATTTGTCACTTGGGTAGAGTAGGTCGACTCAACAAGCGATGTTGATACTACCTTCTGTCCTCCATATCCTTCCGTCAAACCGTACAATATTGAAGCTTCAACAGCATTAACAACTTTGAATGTTATAATGGCAGAATTGGTAGTAATATTCGACACAGTGACGTTTGAGACAAGTGGAGGAGGGAGAGTGGCAAATGTCTTTTCATCGCTAACTCCAGTATTTCCATCTACATCCGTCCATTTCGCTCGATAGAAATATGTTGTCCCTGGTTCGAGATTATTAAGGGGGATAGTATGAGCTGCAAGTTGATTGCTATTGGCAACCTCCGCTTCAAAGTATTTTCCACTTTCAAGGCCATATTCTATACTCGAATCACTGGCCCTATCAGTCACCCAACTTATAACGGCCTTCCTTGTCGTGAAGCTTGATACCTCAGGAGAAGACAACAGATCGGCTGGGGTTGTATACTTCCCGGTAGGAAGTCTCCCTACCGTCCCGGAGCTTGCAGAACAATTATTTGCGCTATCACATGCCTTTATACAATAGTAGTAGTTTTTTTGTTCCAAATCAGGGTCTATATAGGACGTGCTTGTACTGGAGCCGATTTTTGAAAACCCCTCTGACCCAATACTACAAGATGTGTTCGAAGCACTTCTATAAATATTATAATATGATATCCCTGCTCCTACACTTGTCGGCCTATCCCATGAGAGTACTAACCTCCAATTTTCTGTGGCCTTGACGGAAATGTCTGCCACGTCCAAATTCTGTGGAATGCCCGGGGCAGTACCTGAGTACGAAAATATTACACTCGATCCAGGTTCACTGTAAGTTGCATAATTAATGTTTCCTGCCTCATCTTTTGCCACTATATACATAGTATTTTCACCCGGCTGTGTGGCAAATGCATCAGAATCCAATTCATTCATCCCTGCTGGAGTGAATGTACATGTCCCTTCTGACGGTATTGTATTTACCGTATAACAATAAGTTATTCCAGACCCTGAACCTGTAAAGATCGAGGGGGTATTCCAATGAAATGAATAGACATTCTCATCGCTATCTACAGGAGAGACAGTAAGATTCCTTACTGGAGAGGGAGCAACTGTGTTTAGTTTTAAAACACCCCGTATGTAGTCCTCTTCGGCCGTATAGTTCCCGACATTATCGACAGCACGGAAATATATTAGATTATTACCTTCATTCAATACTGGATAATCAAAAGTCTCATTCGTCACGTAAGAGCCGTCATTTACCAATAGGTCATTCATCCCTGTGTGCAAATCCCCATACCATATTCCAGTCTCTCCTATTCGATATTGGAGTCCCGCTAATCCGGAATGAACATCATCAGCTCCTCCCACTCCCACAGGCCATGTAATCACCACATCCTTGCTTGAGAGGAAGTTTGCCGGTAACGATATATAGAAAGGTGCTGTTGGTG
>CAYVIR010000103.1:0-4255 GCA_964451645.1 uncultured Candidatus Saccharibacteria bacterium
ATCTTCTTTATCATGGGTATTCTATCAGATAAGAAGGATTATCCAACGGAATCTGTTCATTCTCAATACTCTCATCTTTTCCACAGGATTCGTATACACTGTCTTTGCTGTTGCAAACTCCCTTACTGTATTCAACTATATTATTCTGTCTCTCTATATTCTTCAGATTGTTTTAATCACTGTCTTCTATTTCACGGGGGGCAAGAAGTGGGGACAGGTTATCGATATAGCTACGGGAGAAACTATCACTGGAGCCATTGTCAGACTCTTCGATAATGAAAGACAGCTAGATGTTACTATTACTGATATTCAAGGAAGATACAATTTCATTCTTGAGCCCGGAGAGTACTATATCAGAGTCTCTGCCCCCGGGTTTACATTCCCTACTGATGATACTCCCAATATAGTTACCAATAGAGCAGGAGAGAAATTGATGAAATTCAGTCTCGAGAACACAGAGAGATTAAATATTAAACTTTATATGCAGAGATTTTCGAATGTTCAAGTTAGCAGGAATGCTATACTGTCCCCTTTTAATTAGGGAAGCGAATGATTGACATACTCCTTAAAGTAAGTAAACTGATTAAGAGATATTAATTATTTATTATTTTATATAGATATGAAGAAGAAGCGACTTCTTGTATTGATGACAGTTATGATGTCATTAATAACAGTACTTATTCTTGCTTTCACTGTTACATATGTTCTTAATACGGACATTGATGATTCGGAAGCATCCGTAGATCCGAATGCGGCTGACATCGTAGAATCTTGTTATAAGTGGGACTTTTCAGACAAGGCCAATAACACACAGGTCACCAGCCTTACTTCCCCTTCTCTAGGTGGACAGCCGCCGGTTACCCTCACTTTGTCACACAATATAAATACAGAGGATTATGGAGGGAATTACTCCGAAATTACTAATATTAAGGTAATAGACCCCTACAACTCTATTAATTCAGAATCCGATTTTCAGGTTGGACTAGGGAAAATGCTTATATTAGATGACCCGGGATCGAATGCAAACGACAGTTTTAAAGGAGGGGATTTTATATTTACTCTCTCTGGAGGCACAGTCCATAAGATAAAATTCACCACAGTGGACATGGGCGATGAAGCTGCGACTAATGCGGGAAACCCAGCAACAGACAGAATTGACCACCACTATTACAAAGTAATCAAGACGAACAATCAATCAGATACAGCCAACATGGGATGGGGAGGCGGAGGAACTTTACCGGATAAATACGTATGGGATCATGAGACGATGACATACTATCCTGGGATTAAAACCTTCACTGTTCATATGAGTGGATCGGGTGCAATAGACAATTTTGAGATTTGCAATGTCCCGCCACCTACAAATACACCAACAAGAACAGTAGTTCCTACAGCATCAGCTATTCCTGTGAGTTCTCCGACTCCTTCGCCCGCAATCACACCTATACCAATCATGACTCCTACTCCTACTTTTGTGGGTGGCATCACACCTACTGTCACTGCGACTCCACCTTCAACGGCAATGGAGTGTGTGGGTACAAATACAGTCAAGTATTTCAACAGAGAGTTACTGGTTGCAAATGCCACCGAAGCGTCCAAGTCCAAGAATGCAGATTCCAAAGGAAGTCTACCGGCGGGTGTCACACTGGTAAATAAAACAACTCACAATATTGACCTTGCTAATAGTGCAATATTTATCGACGACCCGTTAGAGTTGAGATATAAATATGCAGTTAAAATCCAACCGATGTGGGGCTGGAGAGGGACAAATGGACAGATGACGGAAAAAACCGAACAAAAAACTGAGAATCATGTTATCAATGCATTAAAGGTTGTCAAAAGTTCAGGAAAAACCACAACACTGTTCGGTCTTAACTGTCTAGACTGGGGAAATGCCAAAGGGAAAACTGATGGATTAAACCCACTACTTAGTGTAGAAAATGTTTCTGATATAGTTTCAAGTAAATTCTTTAGGGCATGTATCAATAGTTTTAATGCCAACGGAGTTCCGCGTGTCCCTGCTGAACAAGAAGTTCTAGTCTCCAAAGGAGAAGCCGTCAAGGTCGAGGCAACACATAAAACAACACAGCAAGAATTTCAAGATTGTCTTGCTGAGAACAACAATAGTAAGCCAAAATGCCAAGGATCTCATTATTCTATGGTAAAGGTCACTTACTGTGTCGAGGAAGGAGAAGCCGAGTAAACACTGAAGATAAGTAAAAAAAGACCCCCACGAAAGTGGGGGCTCTTTTTATTTTAAAAGTTTTTGCCCCTCCGGCGTATCTTGGACAATTACAGCATATTGTTTTTGTAGTTGGGTCCTTATTTGATCGGCCTCATCCCAATTTCTCAATCTTCTGGCAAGTTCACGTTGATCCAATAAATCTTGGATCTCACCAGTTAGCTCTGTTTTGTCTTGAGTAGCCAGATCCAAGCCTAACACACGGTCAAAATCCTTTATAGTTGCAAGTTTGGATTCACTGGGTAGCTCAGATTTAAGTACTTCCCAGGATAGGGCCAAAGCTTCCGGAATGTTAAAGTCATTTTCAAGTGCACGCACAAATCTCTTCCTATATCTTAAACTTACTTTCCCATGGACAAGAGGCTCTCTAAGGAGCGATTGAACTTGATTTTTCAATCTTAGGTAAGCTTGTTTACTACTATCAAGCGCATCCCAAGTAAAGTTTTGCTTTGATCGATAGTGAGCATTTAGAAAGAAATATCTTAATACCAACGGATCATATCCTTTCGAGATTATATCTTCCATCGTGTAGGCCGTTCCGGAAGATTTACTCATCTTCCGTCCATCGATAAGTAAATGCTCGTTATGCAGCCAGTAGTTTACAAATTTTTTGCCATTTGCAGCCTCACTCTGAGCAATCTCATTTGTATGATGTATAGAGACGTGCTCGATCCCACCCATATGGAAATCCAGAGTCTCTCCCAGTAAGGTTTTTGCCATAGCACTACACTCAATATGCCAGCCGGGGAAACCTTCTCCGTTTTGCACCTCCTCCATCTCAGGAGATACGAAATTTGAAGGCCAGTATTGAAGGGCATTTTTATGGACACCGGCCTTGAAAAACCACAACGCAAAATCATAAGGATTCTTTTTCTGAGGATCGCCCACCTCTCCTTTCCCCTCCCCTACAAGGTTCTTCTTAAGAGACTGTCCATTTAATTCATTATAATTAGGGAATTTATCGACATCGAAATAGATTGCTAGTGGCGTCACATATGCATAGCCTTTACCGATAAGAATACTTATCATATGTTGCATTTCTTCTATATATGCACTCGCCACAGGTTTGTCATCAGGGTCCAGGATATTAAGGCTTCTTGTATCTCTCTCGAACAGATCTATATATTTTCTTGCTATAGCTTGCGGGTCGAGCATTTCTCTCTTTGAGGCCTTCTCCATCCTATCTTCACCTGTATCCGCATCTCCCAAATTATCGCCTGTAAGATGTCCTACATCAGTGTAATTTCTAACGAACTTCACTTCATAGTCCATATATCGCAAGCTTCTCCGTATTAGATCTGCCATAGTCATTCCCCGCATGTTGCCAATATGCTGCACCCAATAGACAGTAGGACCACAATGATAAAACCGTATTTTCCCTTCCTCAATATTTTGAAATTCTTCCAAACGCTTTGAAATTGTATTAAAAACTCTCAACATATTATTTAATTAATCAGTAAAATATTCACTACTCAATACTAGCATAACTAACAACAACGGCTTTCCATGCCCAAGGTTCTGAGATTTATGTTTCCTCGCCGCTCGATATTTTGGCCAAACTGCCTTGCCAAGAGGAAATCGATACTTTGGTAAATTATGTGTAATACCTTTTTCCAATGCCATTTGAACCGACGTCTTTACATCTTCTATCATTTTTCCCGGTAAAGTCTTGTATAAAATCTTAACCTCAGGGAAGAACTCTTTGACTAATTGCTGCGCCACCTCTGTCAGGGCTATATGGTCAGGATGCCCATATAGCCCGCCTTGCTCATATGTTAGAATTATATCCGGCTTAAAGGAAGCTATTTCTTCTTTCAATTTTACTTTGACTTTCTCCTTGGTTTGCATTAACCCCCCATCGGGGAAATTCAATATCTGATAATTATTTATTCCCAGCTCATTTACAGCTGATCTATATTCTCCTTCTCTGATGGACGCAAGAATATCTGCATGAGGAGAGATCAATTCGTTGCCTTTCTCTCCTTTTGTAAAACAAATGTGTCTTAATTCTAC
>CAYVIR010000104.1:0-4243 GCA_964451645.1 uncultured Candidatus Saccharibacteria bacterium
TAAAAAACGGGGGGAATATTGAAACTGACATTGAGGCAATATTAAGGATAGTCTGTACTGCAGAAGAACAAAGCGGAGTAAACGAATGTGATAAGATTGTAGCAAGTCTTAGGAAGATTTGACATATAAGTCCGACAATCCTTAATGGTTCTGCAAATGCTTTTTTTGGCAGGCGAAATCTTCCACAAGGAATTTGTTTCCCCGATTGACCTATTCATAGTTACATGGGTGATTTCTTCTACATAGTTGTATGATCAGAATTGAATTTTTTGGACTGCAGAATCAATCTCGCCGGTTGTGTATCTCTAATAACTCTCTTCGAAAAAGAAGGTCGTGATATAATGAATATATCGTGAATCTTAATGATGGAGATACTAAATATAGAAACAAGGCCTTTTTATCCGATCGAGCAAGAGATTATGGGTCATAGTAGAAAAAAAGACTTTGCTGGATATCGATCTAACCGGCATTGGCAATATATACATTCTCCCATGGACTCTGAAGTATATGGCTATAATAGACGGTTTGGTGAAGTCTTAGAGGCTGGTTTCGGAATGTCGAGAATAGAAGAATGGGTTGACAATTTTAGGATAAAGAATAGCAGAAACCCAGTTGTTATGGAATTCATGGGGCCGGTAACACTTTTAGAGAGGTTAGAAACACCTGGAATATATGTGAATTGGGATGCAGATAATAAGGATGGAATAACCTTTCATAATTTGGATGTAGGAAGTAGGGTCGGAATAAATGGTGATATTGAGGATCTTGAACATTTCTTGCCCAGATTGAGGGTAGCATTGGATACTTTTGGAGGAGGGGCCTGCCTTGATTTAATAATATGGAAAGCCGAAGGGGCACGACGTTGTCTGCTTGATACTCAAGAAGCATTTAATTATTGGTATGAACTACAGACAGGCTTGTTACAGCCAGGAGGTATTGCGTTGATTGAAGGATATGATTGCATTTCTCAAGATGGGTATGGGAGCTTGGATAACTTTGCAGACCGACTTGATAGGCAAGGTAATGGCAGATTAGTTTATACAGGGGAAGGATATTATTATTATATGCTTGTTGAAAATTATGACGGTGGACCATTGGGTGTCTTCTATTAAAAGATGGGAAGTGTTCATCCGAAATCGGACGATCAATCAAACCCCAAGATATGTGGGGTAAGTATGCCCTAAAAGACTCGTATTAGTGGGAAGTGATTGATTGCGTTCCTCTCTGAATAGAATATTTAGACGGGATGGTGTAGATTAACTTAGAATAATAGTAAATGATCATAAATAAACTACCAAGAATAATCGTCGGTATAATTCTTGTTATTATTGGCCTAATTGGCTTACTTGTCCCGATCATGCCGGGTTGGTTGTTTATTATCCCTGGATTTACATTGATTTATCCAAGAAGAGGTAAGATCATAGTTAATGAGATAAAATCAAAAATGAAATCCTTTTCTACATACTTTAATTAAGGAAATAATATGGCAGAAATCAAAACGAAGAAAAACAATGCGAGTGTTGAAGACTTTATTAATTCCCTTCCGAATGAACGTCGGAGAGAAGACGCAAAAAAGCTCCTTGCCATCTACAACGAAGTCCTGGGAATAGAGCCTTCGATGTGGGGAACAAGTATAATCGGCTATGGATCTTATCATTATAAGTCCGAAAGAAGTCGCCAGGAAGGCGACTGGCCACTGGCGGGGTTCTCTGCGCGTAAGCAAAGTATGACCCTCTATATAATGTGTGGCCTGAATAATTATGAAAGGCTATTAAGTAAACTAGGGAAGTATAAAGTCACCGTCTCCTGTTTATACATAAATAAACTTGAAGATGTAAATTTGGACGTTTTGAAGGAGTTAATTAAAGTCTCGTACGAAGATTCAAACAGCCTCTTAAATCCTGAGCAGAAGTAGCCGGATATTCACAATTATCGTTGGTTAAGATATAATTATCCCATATATACTGATTATATATGGAGTTCTTGCAACGTAAGAAGAGAGAGCTACTAATTACGGCACATTATTATCAGAGGGCACACTTCCCTGGTATAGCTGATGCTGGCTGGCCGATTATTAATTCTGGAGTTTTCGCTGATAGCCAAGATCCAACATCATATTGCGCAAGGTTCTACTGCGTTATGCCGCAGGAAGAATCTATAGTTTCCTTTGAATCATGGGTAGATAATTTCCAAAGAGGTGCCGGAAGGAAACCTTTAACTTTAGAACTGATGGGGAATTCGCATTTTATATCGGTGCTGGGTTTGGAAGGTGTCTGTGTCAACAAACGACCAGAATATAGAACTGGAATATATGAACGGGGAGATAGATTAGTCGAAGTTAACTGTGATATGGAAAACTTACCCGTGTTCTTTCCGTTATTAGACGAAGCTTTTTCTTCATTGGGGCAGGAATCTGGTGTTGACTTGATAGTCTGGAAAGGCGAGGGTGCTTTAGGATACATGAGTCCAGATATTGAAGCCTTCGAGTATTGGTGGAATTGGACTACCAACCTTTTGTCCTCAGGTGGTTCTGCATTCATACAACACCCCTTTCTAATGGCGGACGGGGAAAGCCCATCGGCTGCTCTCGAAGAGTTTAAGACACTTATGTATGCAAAAGGTATCGCGGAGGTAACATACATTGTGGAAGAAGGAGAGAGATATTTCTATATGAGGATAGATAAATTCTAAAAGAGACGGTTGCCTTTGTGATATAATGACGCTATATCAAAAAGTCTTATGGAAGGAGAGCTAACAGATATTGAGTTGGTGATTCTCTCTCATGCCCTCGCAAAAGGAGATGGTGGATGTGCTCCTTCGGGAAATTGGTCATTCATGGGTTCTGACATAGCCACAGTAAGCCATGAACGTGCAGCCTACGGAAGAAGATTCGCTGATGTTTTCCCTTACGAAAGAAGTATATCTTCTTTTAAAGGCTGGGTCGAGGAATTTCAACGTATTTGGGACAGAAGGCCCCAGGCCCTTGAACTGATGGGGAACGAACATTTTTTGACCAGTCTAAACCTAGCCGGTATCTTTGTAAACTGGACACCAGAGTATGAATGTGATGTGTGTAGCTTTGGGTCAAGTATGGTTGAAATAAATTGCGACATGGAGCAGATCCCTGATTTTACTAAAATGTTAGACTATGCATTGTGTAGTATAAGTCCAGACGATGGGAAAGTTGACCTGATAGTCTGGAAAGGGGAAGGAGCTTTAGATTATTTATTACAGGAGAGTGAGGCTTTTCATTATTGGTGGGAGAGGTTGGCGGATCTTCTGAGACCCGGCGGTTCCGCATTCATTCAAAATCCTCTGTATGTAGAAGGCGGACAGGATATGATTTCTTCTCTAAACCATTTTGCGGAGGCCTCTGCAGGAATAGTTAGTATTGTCTATCAGTCTTCACAGGACGATAATAGAGTATACATACGTATGGATAAGTTGTAACCAGGAAAGCTTTTGTATTTAAATTTAGTATGCTGTGAGCGAATTCTCCTCGATACATGACAATAGCTCAGGTGTTTGTGTCCACCCGCATCGCCCATCCGATTGTCGCTCACAAACGGCATCTCCATAACAAGCATAGTGGTCTAAAAATTCACAAGTAGTGGACTCCTCTTGGTCGCTACATATGTGGTTACTGCAGCCTGTGATAAAGCAGCCAGTTCCTACACCTGCAGAAATAGAGATGGGAATTGAATATGAGTCGTCATTTTCCGGAAGACCCGATGGATTTTCCTTGATGAATACCAAGAAACCGGAAGTTCCTAAAGTAGGGTCGAAGTCTAATTTTGCAGAAAATGACACATAATCGTCTTGCATCCATGGTTCCTCTGCACTGGCGAAAGTGGAGGCGAGAACAGTTCCTACTCTATTTTGAAGCTCTATCCTGAAAGTACCTTCCCAAAACCAGCTTCCTAAGGCCTCTCCTTTTATGACAAGAGGACTAGTAATAGTATCTTCCTCGCCAGGAGTATAAAGAATGATCTTTTCTGAGGAAGGCTGTGGGGATACCAGTGGATCTCCAGGATCTGAAGAGTATTCTTCGTAGAATACCCTCCCATCAGGCGTCCTGCATTGTCTAGGATAAGATTCGGCTACAGGATAGCCAAAGGCTTCGCACTCTCCGAAATTAGAAACGGAATGTACTCTAGCTTCTCTGCTGATTATATAAAAACCTATTCCACTTAAAGAACAAATAAAACATAGGGTTAATAAGAACAGTATAGCGATTATCAAA
>CAYVIR010000105.1:0-4170 GCA_964451645.1 uncultured Candidatus Saccharibacteria bacterium
CCTTGACTATCCATAAATGTTGACTAAAAAGTTATTTAAACAAAAAAGAGTGATGATGTTGTATTGCCAGATTCATAAATACGGCAGTCAGCATGAAAAAAACCAATGCTTGGATCAAACCTACAAATAATTCAAGGCCGAGGAAAGGAAGGGTTGCGACGCCATATGAGATAGAGGTGACTACAAGCAGCAATACTTCACCTGCAAAGATGTTTCCAAATAACCTAAATGAAAATGAGATTAATTTTCCTAGCTCAGAGACAAGTTCCAAAATACCCACAAAGAAATTAATTGGTCCATGGAAATTGATGTATTTCGATAGGTAATTCAGTTTATTTACCCTAAAACCTACGTAGTTTGTAACTACTACCGAAATAAGAGCAAGCACCATCCCCGCAGACAAGTCGGCAGTAGGCGCTCGAAAGAGATGTTTGAAGGAGCCAGTCGTAATGCCTGAAGTGGTAAGATAACACTTTCCTTTTAGCAAGCAACCAAAATCTTCTTGAACAACTTCTTCTTTAGAGGCTATTTCTTCACTTTCGCTCTCCAAAACCTCGTAGTCAGTGGCAGTAGACATCCCGGAGGAGGCATATTCAATCGATGTTTCATCCTCATGTTTTTCCTCCCCAACCAGCCCTAGCGAGGAAATTCCCGGTAAAAGCGGGAACCAATTTGAAGCTAAAATAAAGACAAAAAAAGTAAGCAAAAAAGAAAAATACTTTTTGGTATATTTCTCCCCCATAATGTTTAGAACGAGATTATAAAGTGCTTCGTATATCATCTCTAAGACAAGCTCAACTTTACCCGGCTTAAACGTATCAAAATTATATCGAAGGTAAGACAAGAAGAGCATCACAGGCACTAATACGACAATAGCCGTATAAAGAGAATTGGTGATATCTTGGGACAAGATATTAAATAATACCTCAGGTTGAAAACTTATATGTACTTCCACTTTGGAAAAAAGCTTAAAGCAATCTTATCATAGTAAACTGCTTAAGACAAACGCACCTACCAAAAAAAGCGTAAGAGTTATCCACATTTTGCGTTAATTGTGTTATATGGACTAATAATTGATAGAACCCATATGTCTGCGACCTGAAGACAGCTTTACACTTGATCTTTTGGAGTCACAAAGGAATAAAAGACATGTGGCATTATCACGGCCAGGCTGGGATATTATTAACTCACCAATAGGAAAAGAGCTAGGGCCGAGGAGTTATGACGATTTATTCTTTCCTATATTTCCACCTCTCATTGACTCTTTTATAAATCTCGTAGATGACTATGTAGTAAGCCATAACGAGCAACCTCCTTTATGGCTAGAACTTATGGGTACGCTCCAACTTCTAGTGGATTTGGAGGTTCCGGGAGTTGCAGTCGGTCTTGAGAGAGATAGATATCAGCCAGACAAAATACAACTTAAATCTGACCTACTCGATTGCCAGAGGACATTCAGTAAAATTAGGTCTGCCTTAGCTAATATATGCCCTACATACCCATATCCTACATTTATTACTTGGAAAGGAGAAGGTGGCCTTATGGGGATCCCCCAAACCCCTAAGTGTTTCGCCTTCTATATTTCGCTATTTTCATCCTTACTGGACTACGGAGGAAGTGGATATTATCAAGTTCCTGGGATATTATTATCTCAAACTCGAGAAAACCTTACCTACTTCTGCAATACGGGAACAGGGTTTTTCATGACTTCTGCACGGGCAAATAAGAATTACAAGCCATACGACGGATTGATAAGAATCGACAGGCATGCAATACATTTAAATTAAGATTCCCGGATCACTTGGCAGAAAATTTGCTCAGAAACTGCTACGAAACTGAGTACACCATATCGATCACCAAATATACCTTCGAATACCCGAGTGTTCTTACCCTCAACTGTCATTGTTCGGAGGAAGAAGCTTCTATACTCCATCATTGCCTCTGGTCCCACTGTATAGTTACCGGTCGCACTATCAACTAGCAACAACGGGGCAACAGTGTTTCCCGGTACTTCTATAAGTGTTCCATCAAGCAAGGAGCTAATATCATATTCCCGCAGTAAAGGAGGATCAGACTCAGATGATCCAGCTAGTGCTGTTGGTAGTACATCATCCATAGGTGTAAATTTAAAAAATAAAAAGTCCTCTATTCCCAACGATTGCAGTTCAAGACCATGAACTTTAAGACAACACATATTCACGGCCACATTATACATCAATCCTCAGTTTCCAATTAAAAAGTATTGGCATCTGCTTCATCAAAATAGACCCCTAAGACCTACGGTCCATTTGCATGGATACCCTCCTTCCACAATATTTCTATATAAACAGGCCTTCATATGAAAATACTTTTAGACTTTCTCTGTTTAGAGATTGAAGAAAAACAATATTCGATAATTCTCCGACATGTGTCGGATTAGAAGGGGTGATGAGATCCCCGAGACTTAAAAGCTGTATGTGTGTTGATATATGGGGTACGCTTTGTAAAGAGATACTCTGGTGAGACCAACCAGGTATTGCCGTCGTGCGTAACAAACCTATAATCGTGGAAGTTACCTCCAACAAATGTTGGTCCAATATCGAATATGCCAGACAAAGGAAGCTGCTCGGTAACTTCCCAGTCATCGTACCTTATGCCATAAACTACCGTTTCAGCGAAACTTCCTTGGGAACCTTCAGGTACTTCCCCAAGTGGCCTTGATCTATCCCATTTATATTCAATATTACTTACAGGTACCTCCATTGTATGCAAAGATGTTTGTGTAAATTGTAATTACTCTATGCAAAGCTCTTTCCATATTTCCTATAAAGCCATATATGACTTTATAAGTTCTACATTGACTTCCAGACTAACGGAATACTCCTTCTCTTTCAACTATAAAAATATGCCTGCATTTTATCACATCAGAAGCAGGATACACGAATTTAGACACGATCATAAGGTGAGCCACCATTTCTTAAACTAGACCTCTCGCATGGCTCTCCATGGAGGTTTCTAACTAAAGCCGTATAGAATTCTACATACCTACCGGCAATGAAATAAACGACTGTCCCCATTGCTTCGAATGGGCTTCTAGTAGGCACTACCATTCCTTCTCCTCGAGGATAATCATGAACTATGTCCACAAGAAAATTATTTCGAGGTCGGATTGAAGGCATTCCACCTTGTAGTTCTTCCCAATCTTGAAGGGTCGGTTGTTCGTACATATCTTGGAAAGCTTATATATCTATATTATATACCAAAACCTATAAATCGAGAAACTCTTGAGGAAAAGCGAGTAGACAGGTTGTTTCCTTTAAATACACAACTCAGAAAGTTTAATAAGCGTTTTTATACCTAGTTATCAACAATTTATGATAATATATTTACACTTGCCAGCAGTACGAAACGATTGGATATGAACCACAGGTCAAGGGTCGTGAGGCAATATATCAAGCATGTGAGTAAATATGCTTAAATATTACGATAGACTTGGACCTATGTTTATCAAGCATTACTGGCTTGCCAGTCGTAGCTCCAAAGGAGCGAAGACTGGTGGCCGTCCCTCTCCACTTTGTTGCGAGGGATAAATAGCTCATTAAAACTCATTTGAATTGCTCACTTAGACCTACGTTTGTCAAGCACTACTGGCTTGCCAGTCGTAGCTCCAAAGGAGCGAAGACTGGTGGCCGTAGCTCAATTGGTTAGAGCGCCGCTCTGTGGAAGCGGAGGTTATGGGTTCAAGTCCCATCTGCCACCCCAAGTGTGACCCTTAGCGGAAACAAAGACACTATCGAATGGTTTAACCCATTCATAGCTTAGTAATCCATCTTTTATTTCAAGGTTTTGAAGTGTCAATGTAATAAGTTGCCTTTTTTGTTCAGGTTCAGAACCCATAAAAAGTTCATAACTTCGAGATGCTAGTTCTAGCAAGTTAGATGCAGTTACATAGTACTCTTCATCTGCATGGTTAATTCTTTCTAACTGGTCCTCATACTTTTGTTTACTTCGAGTCCATTCAACTCGTTTTTTGTCATATTCTTCCGTAGTAATACTACCATCTAATTTATCATCATAAGCTCGTTCAATTCTGTTCTGCAATTTGTCTATTTGCGTTCGGCAGTTACCTACTTCAGTTTTGGTAAAATTCTTCTTACCTTCATGTGATTCTTTAAGCGATTTAACTAACCA
>CAYVIR010000106.1:0-4088 GCA_964451645.1 uncultured Candidatus Saccharibacteria bacterium
ATTCCTGGCCCAGATTTTCCCACTGGCGCCGAAATTTATGATCAAGCTGAAATTATTCGTGGATATGCAACCGGTAGAGGAAGAGTTCTAATGCGAGCTGTAGCAAGAATTGAAGAGACTCCCAGCGGCAAGTTCAGAATAATTATCAGCGAGTTACCCTACCAGGTGAATAAATCTAACCTGGTAATGAAAATAGCAGATCTACATCGGGACAAGAAAATTATTGGCATTGCTGATCTTAGAGATGAGTCCACGAGAACAATCCGGGTAGTTATAGATATAAAAAGAGATGGAAACCCTAATACAGTCTTAAATAAACTGTATAAATACACAGAGATGCAATCCACTTTTAATATGAACCTCCTGGCATTAGTAAATGGAGAACCAAAACTGCTCAACCTAAAGCGAATCCTTGAACTTTTCATTACACACCGTCAAGAAATTATTATACGAAGGGCAGAATTCGAGCTTGCAAAAGCGCGGGAAAGAGAACATATCCTGGAAGGATTACTTATCGCACTTGATAATCTTGATGAAGTCATAAACACAATTCGAAGTTCTAAAGACGCAGATATAGCCAAAACAAACCTTATAACAAGATTTAAGCTCTCAGAGATACAGGCAATTGCAATTTTAGATATGCAACTTAGGAAACTTGCCGCTCTGGAGAGACAAAAAATCGAAGATGAATATAAACAAATCAAAAAGACTATAGAAGAACTCATGGTCTTGTTGACCACCCCATCTGTAATACTTTCTACAATTCGGACAGAACTACAATCTCTAAAAGAAAGGCTCGGCGATAAGAGACGTACAAAAATTTTCAAGGGGAAGGTAGGGGAATTCAGCGAATTGGATTTAGTTCAAAAAGAGGAGGTTTTTGTAACGGTAAGTGAGAAAGGATACATCAAACGAATAAACGAAACTACCTACAAACAGCAAAAAAGAGGAGGGAAGGGAAAGACCGGCATGGCAACGAAAGAGGATGATGGGGTAGCACATATCCTCAGTTGCAACACCCACGACGATATAATGTTTTTCACTAATAAAGGTCGAGTTTTCTTCAAGAAAGTATATGAAATACCCGAATATGGAAGGACAGCCAAAGGACAAGCGATAATTAATCTTATAAATATTGATCAGAATGAACTGATAACTAGTATTCTCAGTAAAAGGAATGACGGTAAATTATATGACGAAGATGAAATTCAGGAGAATGAACAAACGCGCGAGAAAAAGCCATACAAATATCTCTTTATGGCCACTAAGAAGGGAACAGTCAAGAAAACAGCAATTGAAGATTTTGCGAATATCCGAACGAATGGATTGATATCCATAAAACTCTCCAAAGAGGATGAACTAGCCTGGGTAAGACCCACAAATGGGGACAACGAAGTCATCCTCATAACTCGAGAAGCGAGATCAATTCGTTTTCATGAAAAAGATGTAAGAGAAACGGGAAGAGATACCATGGGCGTGAGAGGAATAACGTTCAAAACTCCCGGTGATGAAGTGATTTCAATGGATATCGTCAGAAACCAAGAAGATCTTCTACTTACCATCTCAAGAAATGGCTATGGGAAAGTTAGCCGACTAGAACAATTTCCTAGACAGAAAAGGGGAGGGCAGGGAGTATTCGCAGCCAGGATAAATAGAAAAACAGGAAATCTCACTACTGCAAGAATATTTGATCATCCAGGGCTAGATTTATTGATCATCAGTAAGATCGGAAAAGCTCTTCGTACACCGACCAACAATCTGCCTGAAAGAAATAGACAAACTGCAGGAGTGCGGCTAATGTCCGTAGAGAAGGGGGACGAGGTCACGGCTATTGCCATTGTGTAGAAAAAATTGTAAAATTTGTAATATAATTAATTAACTTCGTTATATAATCCGCGAGCATATATAACAAGATTTAGGATTAGGAATGTTTAAAATATTGGGAGTACAGCTCATTATTAATTTCAAATCCCTCATTACCTGAGAGGTTTATACACTTATTGTATCGAACCTCTCAAATGAGAGGTTTTTTAATTTTTATATAAATAAAATGAAGTCAGCGAGGACAAGAGAAGAGATATTGGCAAGAATTGAAGAGTTAAAACTACAGATTAGTGAAGTCAGCAATCAAATTGAAAAAGACAGAAAAGAGAATGACGATGATGACTCATCTGTTTTACACGAATTGTTAGATAAGAAAGACTTCCTTGAACAGTCGATTGAACAACTTCTAAATTCCCTAAAAAACAATATTCTTCCCGAAAATATGGGGAGAGAATTCCGGGTCAATATGAATGGCATGGATAGGACATTTCGCGTTGTACATCCCACTTTAGCTGACTCGCAGAATGGATATATTTCTACTGAATCGCCCATCGCCATGGCCTTAGAAGGGAATAGAGCAGGGGATCAAGTTGAAATACAAACCCCGGCCGGGAAACAAATAATAGAAATACTCGAAATTAGCTATAAGTAAGCACATCAAATAAATTCGAAAAGCAGAGAAGGGGAATAGTCCCCTTTTTTGTATTCAGTTAGCTTTTCAAAGGATGATATTTCTGATGTGACTTATGAGCGAAACGATCGCTGGAGTGGACATATCGGCTAGTAGTCTGCAATGACTCATGTCCTAATAAATGTTGTATTGCAGCGGGATTCGCACCATTCTCAGCCAAATAAGTAGCAAATCCGTGTCTGAAGCTATGTGCAGAAGTCGGGATGTTAATTCCCAGGGAAAGTCGATATTGTTTTATTTTGGACTGAAGATAGTTCACAGAAATCCGCACCTCATAAGGACTGGCGCTGTCTAATCTTGATCCACGGTAAGGTACAAAAAGCGCATTAAAATTATCCTTACGAATCTTCAAATATCGCTCCAAATAATATTTGCTTCTTTCAGTAAGATAAACAAAGCGTTGTTTTTTTCCTTTGCCCGTAATAAATATTTTATCATCAAATATTGACTGAGTTTTTAGATCAACTTTTAAGTCACTACGGTTTAAATTTATTAACTCTGAAATTCTCATGCCGGTTGAAAATAATAATTCCAACATGGCACGATTTCTAAATCTTACATTTCTTTTTTTCTCAAGTTCCTCTGGAGACTCAATCAACTTGATTAATTCTTCCAGTTCAGCAACATTACTTACACGTCTTTCCGTTTTAATTAATTTAATTACATCTGCAGGAATCGGAACTTTATAATCAGCTTCAATTAAAAATCTAAAGTAACTCCTTAAAGCAGACAACATTCTATTTACACTACGACTACCAAGCCGACCACTATACATAGAAAGCCTCCTAGATGCCTTAGAGCTCGATTTTTCTATTTCCCCTGACTGAGAAGCTATATCGTTACTTTCCTTTATATGTTTAGAATTTAAAGTATTCAGTTGTTTCAAATACTCACCGGTTCTTAAAAAATCCTTGTATTCAATAATTTCAATTTTTGTAAGTGCATTAAAATCGATTCTCTTTACAGATAAAAACAATGAAAAAATACTCAAATCTCTTTTATAGTTAATAACAGTTTTCTCTGAATAATTATTGTTTATCAGGTCTAACATGAATTCCCTTACCAGAGGCATCTTTTGAAAGGCTTGTGCTTCTTTTTCTTCCATAATGCCCTACTGTTAATAATTTTGGAAGGGGAGTAGCCCCGCCAGAAAAGAGGATACGAGGTCTGATAGTAATTCAATTTTTAATAAGGACAGCTTCAAAATAGACGTATATGAATTATTATAATAAACATTAAAACACATATAAAAATATTATAAAATATTGGAATTCTCCACTTCTCTACGCTTCTTCTGTCGTTAACTGAATATAAGGGATATTATACTCAGTTAATTTTTATATTGTAAATAGCACTTTTCTCCTATTTTTCTCATTTATTTCTTTTTCCAACTCCAAATATCCTTAACACTTTCCATGCATACTTTCATATATGCTTCTACACAGGATCAAATTAATTTTAGGAAGTCGGATCTATTATAGGGTGAGGCCCTAAAGCAAATGGCCATTGATCCCCCACTCTCCCATCAAAAACAAAGAGATGGTTAATAACCATCTCTTTGTTTTTATAATTC
>CAYVIR010000107.1:0-4076 GCA_964451645.1 uncultured Candidatus Saccharibacteria bacterium
ATATTATTTTGAATAGTTAATTTATTCTAATGATTATATTAAACCTAAAAAACTACCCAGAAGCTACTGGTTTGAACCTGCGATCAGTTCTTTCTGAGATCGATGCTGCTGCAAATGAAAATAGCAAAGTGCGAGATTTAGTAGCAGTTGTTCCGGCTATTTATGATCTACATTTCGCGGTGGAAAATGTGAACGGTTTACAAGTATTTTCCCCTCATGTGGATGATAAAACTACAGGAAGCACCACAGGCTGGACGCCTGCAGAGACACTACAAAGCATTAATATTCACTATAGCGTACTTAATCATAGTGAGCATAGGTACTCTAATTGGGAAGAATTGGAAGCGACTATTCTACATGTTCAAGAAGTAGGTCTTAAGACAATTGTGTGTTGTGAAAACCTTGAGGAAGCAGAAAAGTTATTGAGATTGAAACCATATGCAATAGCATATGAAGACAAAGACTTAATCGGTAGCGGACAGTCTATTACGACAGGTAGACCTGAGGAGGTAAAGAAGTTTATAGAGCTAACAAAAAATAAAACTAAAGTTATAATTGGGGCCGGTATATCGAGTGGGGAGGATGTTTCCCAAGGGCTAGAGTTTGGGGCAGAGGGATTCATCTTGGCTTCCGCATTTGTTAAGGCTGTAAATAAAAAGGAGAAAGTCCTTGAGTTAGCAGCACCATTTTTTAATTAAATTACACAGCATGAATATTAAAGAAATAACATCAATTATTGGGGAAAAGAGATCCAATTACTTATTAGAATACGAGTCGCCTACTTTTGTTGATCAGAAATTCATAAATCCTTCAAAGAATATTGTGGATGAAGTATTTATGCAGTCTGATCGTAACAATCGGGTGTTGAGAAACTTACAATCTTTCTATGGTACAGGTAGACTGGCAAATACCGGCTATTTATCTATCTTGCCAGTGGACCAGGGTATCGAACATTCGGCTGGTGCGAGTTTCGCAAAAAATCCATCTTACTTTGATCCGGAGAACATTGTAAAATTGGCGATAGAGGCGGGTTGTAATGGAGTTGTTTCCACCTTTGGCGCTTTAGGTATTATTTCGCGAAAATATGCTCCAAAAATTCCTTTTATTGTGAAAATAAATCATAACGAACTTCTCACCTATCCGAATAAGTCTGACCAAACTATGTACACAAAAGTCCATCAGGCATGGAATATGGGTGCGGTTGGGATAGGGGCCACTGTATACTTTGGCTCGGAGGAGGCAACGCGACAAATTCAGGAAGTGTCCGAAGCTTTTGCGGAGGCACATAGAAATGGGATGTTTACTATTCTGTGGTGCTATACGAGGAATGATGCTTTTAAGAGCGAAGGTAAGGATTATCATACTGCAGCTGATTTAACTGGTCAGGCAAATCATCTCGGGGTGACTATCGAAGCTGATATTATTAAGCAAAAGCTCCCGACTACGAATGGTGGATACAAGGCTCTTAATATGGGAGGCTCCAGCTATGGGAAATTGGACGAACTTATCTACAGCGATCTATCTACGGAGCATCCTATTGATCTTACAAAATATCAATTAGCGAATTGTTATATGGGAAGAATCCCATTGATAAATTCAGGCGGAGATAGCGGGGGGAATGATCTGCAAGATGCAATTGAGACGGCCATTATTAATAAGCGTGCAGGAGGGAGTGGCCTGATTATGGGAAGAAAAGCTTTTAAGAAGTCTTTGAAAGAAGGGGTAATACTTATAAATGCCGTTCAAGACGTATATCTTGCAAAGGAAATCACGATAGCTTAATTATTATACTCTATTAATATGGTACAGCCTTCAGGAAGAGTAGTTATTATCGGGGCCGGTATGGTCGGTTCTTCAGCTGCGTATTCTATAATCAATCAAAATATTGCCAGAGAGGTTCTGCTGATCGATATTGCGGCGGAGTTGCTCGCCTCTCAGGTTCTAGATCTTCAGGATTCAAGCGTTTTTACCCATACCACTAAAGTTAAAGTGGCAGATTATAGCGATTTAGTGGATGGAGATATTGTGGTGATCACATCCGGTTCTGCTCAAAGAGAGGGAATGAGGAGGCTTGACCTACTTAATATTAATGCCGGCATAATAAGATCTATTACAGAAACTATCAAAAATACTGGTAAGAAAGTATTTATAATAATGGTCACCAATCCAGTCGATATTTTGACTTATATCGTTACGAAAGAATCCGGGCTACCGCAAAGCATGGTTATGGGTACCGGCACTTATCTCGATACGGGTAGGTTGCAATTGGTTTTGGCTGAAAAGCTTCAAGTTAATCCCACCAATATTTCTGCATTTGTATTCGGAGAACATGGGGACAGTTCTTTCCCTGTGTTGGGAGGAGCTACATTAGCAGGAGTGAAGCTAGAAAACGCACTGACGTTAGATGACATTCTATACGAAGAGTTAGCTAAACAGGTTAGGGATAGAGCGTATGAAATAATAAAAGGGAAGAAGTCGACTCACTTTGGAATCGGGGCCGCTGTTGCTTCCATGGCGAGGATGATTATCAGAGACGAAAATAGGATAATCCCTCTTTCAGCCTTGTTAGATGGACATTATGGCCATAGTGATGTTTGTGCTGGGGTTACGGCCAGGCTTGGGGCATCCGGCTATGAAATTTCAACTGAAATAGAATTGACAGAGAAAGAAAAAGAATTATTTCAAAATTCGGTAACCATTTTGAAAGATAAATATTCGGAAATGAGCCTTTGACAGGCCTTTTCAGAGTGTGATGGTTGGGGGAGGTCTGTGTAAAAATCTAATCCTTCACTTAAGCTTGTTCTGGATCTAATTTATTGAATTTTAAGCGCAGTTAGTTCTTAGAACGGGGACAGAGGGGATATTTTGATCCAGAGCGGGAAGTATAGATATGAATCCGAGGTAGAAATGTTCAACTAATGAAGGTATGTACGTGGAAGCCGAGTGATTCATCTTTATATTTTTCATATCCTATTATTTAGATATCCAGCATCTCGTAGAATGTTCTAAATAACATTACAGTTTTTCCCCCTACAGGTTTTTGCATATTTCCTTTCAATCATATAAAATCCATATGAACATATAGCTTTTTTGGCTATTTGTCTGACAGCTTCAGGAAAATACTACCCTGAGAAGTTTATATATTATTCGTTTATTAATGGCAGCTAAATTTGACTATTCGGTGGTAAAGGATTTGCAAAATTACAGAAATATAGGAATTATTGCTCATGTGGATGCTGGAAAGACAACTACCACTGAACGTATACTTTTTTATACCGGGAAGAAACATAGTATTGGGGAGGTACATGAGGGAGCTGCTGAGATGGATTTCATGGAGCAAGAGAAGGAAAGAGGTATCACTATACAGTCCGCTGCGACAACTTGTCTCTGGACGTTAAACAACATTATCCACAGAATCAACATTATAGACACTCCCGGACATGTTGATTTTACCGCAGAGGTGGAAAGATCTCTTAGAGTTTTGGATGGAGCTGTAGTTATCTTTGATGGAAAGATGGGTGTAGAGCCTCAATCAGGGAAAGTGTGGGGGCAAGCAGATAAATATAGTGTTCCGAGAATGTGCTTTATTAATAAGTTGAACCTTATTGGTGGTGATTTCGAGATGAGTCTTAAGTCTATCCAAGAAGAGTTGAGCGAAGATGCTATTGCAATTCAATATCCTATAGGAAAAGAACATGAATTAAATGGCTATGTAGACTTGATCACTATGAAAGCATATGTTTATGCTGATGCTGAGAAACAGGAATTTATTGAGACAGATATTCCGAGCGGTATAAAAGATAGAGTTCAGGAATTACACGAGATATTAATTGAAAAGGTTGCCGAGGCTGATGATTCCTTAATGGAAAAGTATTTAGAAGATGGGGTGCTTGAAATTGAAGAGATTTATACTGCGTTACGAATTCATACGCTTTCCAGGAAGATATTCCCTGTACTCGGTGGCGATTCTCGAATGGCTGATACTAAGGTTTTACTTGACTCGATTTGTAGATATCTACCTTCTCCTTATCAGAAGGTTTATACTTATCACGATCCAGAAACAAGTGAAATAACAG
>CAYVIR010000108.1:0-4019 GCA_964451645.1 uncultured Candidatus Saccharibacteria bacterium
GAGCAGAAGTGCCCCAAATCAAAAAAGTTACTATTATGACGACATACTTGGAGGGCTATGGAACGATACTCTGGGAAATATCATACTGAATCTAAACAGCATTGGTTTTTCATCAAATTTGCGACGCTGCCGGTAGTGTTCACTAGATTTCCCCCAACAACAAAAAACCTGTTAAAATATCATTATGAAGAAAACAAATATTTCAAAAGGTGTAGTGCATGAAGTTCCTGCAGATCTAGTTACAGCTTTAACCTCTGATGAAGAAGCTCTCAAAGCATGGGAGAATCTTACACCGCTGGCTCGCAATGAATGGATTTGCTGGACAATTTCAGTCCAGAAGGAGGAAACCAGAAAAAGCCATGTTGAGAGGGCAATCTCTGAACTAAAAGAAGGGATGCGCCGACCATGTTGCTGGTATGGTTGTATTCATCGAACTGACAAAGCTGTTAGTCCTTCTATTCAAAGCCTGGTGGTTGATAAACTAAATAAAAAAGCTCGACAGAAGTAAGGTGAGTAGAATCTAGGCGTAAAATCGATATGTTTACCAGATTGTTTTAACTAATAGCATTAGTATTATGGCTTATAATATCGGCTCCAAGGAAAACCCACTAAAATTAAAAACTCCACCGTTATCATCAGAATATACGATGCATGTTGAAGAGAAAGATGGATCTGAAGTTTTGGCTTGTACTGTAGGGAAAACTATTCTTTATTATCAATTAAGAGCGATTGATGATTTACATAAAATGCTTAAAGACCATGGAGATTGGATGGAGCTTGGAAGTACAGACGAACAAAAGTCAGCCAATGAAGGCACTGTAGAAGCTTGGGGCCGCTCGGAAAATAATCCTGTGGGAGGATGGTATGGGTTGAAGAAAGGTTTAAGGGGGAGATTTGGCATGTATCTACCTCCGCTATTAGAGGCACTAGGCTTGGCCGAAGTTACCCACGAAAAAAGAGGAAACAAAATGCGAGCGATTTAAGTATTCATATTTACAAAAAACGTTGGATAATCAAATAATATTGATCCTTACTATTTTAAAATCTACATAATATCCCAGATATAATGAAAGATTTTCAAATATTTAAAATCGGGAATGTCAGACTTTCCTTTGCTTGGTACGATCTATGGGTTGGGATCTTCATAGATAAACCAAAGAGAAAATTGTATGTGTGTCTAGTCCCGGCTATTCTACTGACCATCAGTCTTTAGTTTTTCTGCTATTATCAAATACTTTCCGTCTTGCTTTACTTCAGAAATGCACCCCAGCATAATAAAACTGTAACGTTCTTACGACTACCTAGATGATAAAAGAATTTTATGGAAAGTAATAAAAGATTTTTTGAAGACATTTATAATGCGAATAAACAATCGATCTTCTTGTTTGCACTGGCGAGAACTAACTCAAGAGAAGATGCTCTAGATATAACTGCTGAGGTATTCTTGTCGGCATGGGAGAATATTGATGGATTTAAAGGGCAGTCAAGTTATCGGACATGGCTCTTTGCAATATGTAGACATAAAGTGAGCGACTATTACCGAAAGTCGTATAAAGAAAAAGAGGTTTTTGATTTTTCTTACGATATAGATAATTACAATGAAACTGAACTAGAAGATAATTCGGATACTAAGGTCATTAATAAATTTAGATTTCCTGACTTGTTAGGGAAGTTAAAAGAAGCTGAGAAAGAATTGATTCTCTTAAAGTATATGAATAATTTAAATTTTTCTGAATGTGCTGATGTGCTAAGGGTTAGTGAGACGAATGCACGGGTAATGCATCATAGAATAATTTCAAAGTTAAAAAACAGTTTAATTAACTAAATAATATGGAAAATCTTGAGAGTTTTATGAAAACAAATATTCTTAGTAAGGAAGAAGAGAGTAAGCTCGATAATCTAGTGCTACGAGAAGTGAGAAAAAAGCCAAATGTAATGAACGTTTTCTACAAACTTGCAGTTACTGTCTGCATGCTTTTATTCATTGGAGTGGGTATGTATTTCTTGCCAGAGGAGCAACGAAGAAAAGTCGTCAAACCCGTGTCAGCGCAAGAAGTATTGGAACAAACCTACAATAAAATTCAAAGTCTGATTAAACAACCAGGTATTCTGCATTACGAATATGTTGTAGTAACTGAACACGAAGATATTGAAAGTTACGACAATTTCGAGATAGAGGTCTATGTGAGTACGGAGAATAATAAATATAAATCGTCATATGTTAAGACTAGAAGTGAAGGAGAATTGGTCGATCGCGGGTTAGGGGACGGAAGTTTTCAGCAATTCCCACGAGATGAAGTAGTAATCTTTAATGATGGCAAAAACGAGTATATATTTAATGATTATACGGAAAACTACAGGAATCTCACACCCGAGATGATAAACATTGAACACAATGGATATTTGTCGGGACTAGCTTCTTTTTACGAGTTTCTCCTTGAAAACGACAATGGTCAATACACTCTTACGGAAAAATTAATTGAAGGAAAACAAGCTTACGTTATAACGTTCGACTATAAAGGTGCAGTTATGGATGTCCTACAGAAGGGGATAGATTACGACCTACTGGAGAAAACTTATCAGGCAGAAATTATTATCGACAAAGAAAGTTTGTTACCTATCTTGAATCGTACTAATGTAAAAGATGAAAGTTTTGTAGATACTCAATACGAAAAATTCACAAAATTCGAATTACTAGAGTCAAAAGAAGATGAAAGTATATTCGATTTTAAGGAATACATGCGTAATGCGAGAACTTCTGAAAATCCCACCGTATATTCGGACTTTGATTACAACAAAGAAATAACTGGGGAAGTAAGACAAAACAATCCAGGGGAGGATATTATTGAAGTGGCCTTTTATGATGGTCCAAACAAATATAACATTGAAGGTAATTTACTTCAGGATCGGATCATTAGTAAACCGACAATTATTGGGAAGTTTTTATCTGGGAAAACTACAACTATAAAAGGATTTTCTACGAAAACAGGCTATGGAAATGTATTCTGGATACAAAGTATAGATTATAGTAAGACGCGTGATACAAATTCGTGGATAACAACAACGCCTATAATTACAGTTAAGCCCACCGATTCGGTGCTTGATGTAAAGCAAGCAATTGATAAGATATATGGAGCTTTGGCACTATTTGAAAAAACCAAAACTGTTAATTATAAAGTTTCTGGCACCGATGGTGATGAGACTAGATTCACACATGAATATGATTACGATATCGAAGGAGATGTTATGAAAGTTTCTGCAAATGTAAATTCACTTTATGGTCCTTCCGCGGGAGAAAGCGAATATGTCTATTATAGAAAGGGAGGGAAGTATTACTTGGATGGGGAATTCAATAAACCACTAACCGCGGAAGAATTGTATATAGCAATTCATGATGTGTTGTGGCTTTCAGAAGGCGAAAAGGATTTGCTTGAAGGGTCGAATTATGCCGTCTCTGGAAGCTATAAGCGCGAACAGTATCGGGAGGAAGAAGTAGAAATTATTAAGTTGAAATATAAAACAAATTATGCAGCCAGAGGTATTTTTAAGCCATTCGTAGTTAGTGCAGAAGTTACTCCAGAGGAATACTCCGTGGAGGCAATAATAGATAAAGATGGCAGATTGCTTGAATTGACGATTCCGTACCATTATGGAGAAATAACTTACTCTTTCCAATCCTACAATGCCGACTTGAATATTTCCATCCCAGTTATTGAATAGAAATAGCTTATATTTTAGTTAATAATAATTATTATTTAATTTATAAATAAATTAACAATGACAACGGTAACCAATACGATGCCCGCGAGTGCTACTCCGCCATTCAATCAAAGATATGTACAGCCAACTAAAAGTAGCTCGCTTAGCATAATAATCTTGGGTGTACTACTTTTGATAACTATGTTTTCCTTCGGAGGATATGTGTATTATAAAGAGTTTTACTTGTCGAAAAGTAACATAAGTTCAACGAATTCTCCCACAGTGCAAATTCAACAAACTACCAATAACCCTACACCAAC
>CAYVIR010000109.1:0-4001 GCA_964451645.1 uncultured Candidatus Saccharibacteria bacterium
CTCTGAGAACATATTTATCCTTAACTTGGGAGGGTCAGTAGAGACAGCGTTGAGAGACAATACAAACATCCTAGTGATGAATACAGTTGCTAAGTTTCATACTTTCGGGAACGATGAGGTTCGACGTCCCAAAGACCTGATTGAGGAAGAGATCGATGACACGCTTATAAAAAAGTACGATACCACATCAACAGTCTCGGTAGTAAAACGAGGGAATATTGACTTCAGTGTATGGGACTATGGAGCTGAGTACGAAGAAGATCCACCAAGCAGCCCCACTCCAGGAACACCATCACCGACACCTACAACAGGAGTAACTTCAACTCCGACTCCCATAGGAACTCCAGGGGTAACGAACACCCCAACACCCATAAGAACTCCAGGGGTAACGAACACGCCAACACCAATAAGAACGCCAGGGGTAACGAATACGCCAACACCAATAAGAACACCAGGAGTAACAAACACCCCAACGACAAGACCAACAGATATAGCAGGAAGTATGTGTGGAAAATCAGACGTAGATGGAGACGGAGACTTTGACATAGAGGACTTCGTAGAATATGCAGAAGCATATCAGGATGGGAACAGGACATGTAGTGATACTGAGGAGTACAGACCGTGTGGAGGGAGAGATGTAGATAGGAATGGTAAGTTGGACATAGTAGACTTTGGAGGGGAGGATGGATTTGCATCTAGGTATTTCCCTAAGACTAGCTGTGCGTTGGATTAAATACCATTAAACTATTTAGTATAAAAGCAACAATGAGAAAGAAGATAGGAATATTCGCGATGTTGGCTCTAGTATTCATACTAATATTAAGCATAGGTATCTATTTGAATCGTTCGTATGCCCCTAATGATAGTGATGCGGCTGTGGGAGAAAATTGGTGGAACTCGCAGTGGGGATTCAGAACGGAGATAACTGTAGGTGCGAATGGTACCTCTAGAAAAGATAAGCCAGCAGAGGTTATCCTCAATTTCACTCAAGAATTAAGCTCGTTAGGAAAATCAGGAGAATTTGACCCGGATTCCATTAGGGTTGTTGAAATTTCCAGTCAGGGTGCTATTACAGACGAAAATGTCCCATTCCAATTTGATAAAGATAGTGACTATAACGCAGCTGGAAAAGCAAGTGGTAAGCTGATAATTCTTCTTAAAGAAGATACGGCCTCTTCCGAGGAAAGGAAGTATCACGTGTATTTTGATCTGGTTGGAGAAGATTTTGAATTGCCTGTCTACGAAGGATATCTTGAGGCGACAGATAATGTCGCCCATAAAGGCCAGGCAAGTATAAAGATCACAACGGTTAACGGAGAATATTATTATCATAAGGACGGAGGGGGTTTTGCTACACTTATTGACGAAGACGATAAAGACTGGATATCCTGGAATACCTCTGCAGCTTATGCGGGACAGTATCGGGGTATCCCAAACATGGTTCATCCGCAAGATGGGGGATTCTTCCATCCGGGAAAGGATACGTCCACTACGACATTGGTTTCAAGTGGACCATTAAAGGCGACTTTTCGGTCTATTAGTACTGGCAATGAGTGGGAAACGCTATGGGAAATATATCCAAGGTATGCAAACATGAGTCTTATAAAAGCTCCAAGTTCTAAGAAATATTGGTTCTTGTACGAAGGAACACCCGGAGGAACTCTCGAAAAGGGCTCCGATAGGATAACAAAATCTGACGGCACTTCTATACTCGCTTCAGGAGAATGGAATAATGATATCCCAGAGGAGGAATGGGTATTTGCTAGCGATGGTGTACTTGACCGATCGTTATATCTTATCCATCATCAGGACGATAGTTTTGTGGATGGCTATTATACAGACGAAGACGGAAGAATGACTATCTTCGGTTTTGCCAGGCTAAATAATAATCGTTGGTTAACAGGCCTAAACAATAAATTCACATTTGGGCTTGCAAATACAAAAGTTTTTAACCAGGTACGAGAAGTTGTCTATAACGACTATAAAGAATTATCGGTAAACAAAGGGATTTCAGAGGAGGCTCCAGATATTACAGCTACCCCATCAACGGGAGTCACAAACACTCCTACTGAAACACCTGGTTTCTCACCTACTCCTACTATAGTTATGACGCCTTCTGTTTCGCCTACTCCGACTGCAGGGCCCATCTCTTCTCCGACCGCCACGAGTATTGTTACAGCAAGTGCTACACCACTATTTTCACCTACGCCCACTATAACTGTGACGCCGAGGGTGACGTTGCTTTTTTCTCCGACTCCAACTATGAATGTGATTAGTACACCTACTCCAACTGGTGTCATAGTCACTACCCCAACTTATTCGCCCCATGCTTGTGGAGGAGCGGATGTGAATGCGGATCATAAGTTTGATTTAACTGATTTTGTAGAGTTTGCCACTGCATACCAAGATGGGAATAGACTCTGTGATGATCAGAATGTTTATTATGGAACATGTGGAGGGAGGGATGTAGATAGGAATGGGAAGTTAGACATAGTGGACTTTGGAGGGGAGGATGGATTTGCGTCCAGGTATTTCCCGAAGGAAAGTTGCGTGTTGAATCCATAAATGTATATAGATAGAATATATTTCTAACTAAATTAAGTGTTTTATTTGAAAGCTTCCCAAATTTATAACATCCTTTTAATTATCTAATGAGAAACCTCTTGAGAAGGAAAAATGTATTGATAATAGCTAGTAGCTTCATTCTTATTCTGACCTTTGTACTTTACTTTTCAAACCGTCTGATTGCTCCTGTAGATCAGAGAGCTGCAGTAGTAACATCTGAGGAGTTAAGAGATGCAGGTTTATTTGATGTTACAGCTCCACAGTTTGGTGCAGATAAGACAGGAGAAGAAGACTCAACAGATGCGATACAGGAAGCTATGGATGCTGCATATAACAACAGAGGGATGACATATTTCCCCCCTGGCACCTATAGGATTAGCAGAACTTTAATTGGATTAAGAGACAGAGCGAAAAAGGACTTACAGGCATATCAACTGATAGGGTCCACAGATGGGGGAGAGCTTCCCACTATTGTCCTTACACAGGGTAGTTTTAATGATGATAACAATGCGAACGATTCACAGATGGAGTATAACGGAAATAAAAAAGCTATGATACATATATGGGGTTGTAGAGGCGCAGGAGAGAGAGAAGAAGGAGAGCGTGGCTGTGATCCAGATTATGAGACGCAATTAGGGGAGGTTAATAAAGAAGACGTAGGGGCTGGGACTGGTTATAATGGCTATATAATGAATTTGCGATTCGTTATTGAGCCTAACAACCCTGATGCAATTGGGGTCAGGATTACCGGAAGTCAAGGGAATCATGTGTCAAATATAAAGATTGAAGCAAATGGTGCTTTTGCGGGATATTATGGAACGGTAGGGACAAACTCTTTCGTGGAGAATCTAACTGTAACTGGTGGCAAATACGGCGTCTATAATGGGACTGGACTATGGGGATCGTACTCAAATGTGACATTAAGAAATCAAGAACTACTAGCATTCACTAGCCCTAAAGGCCCCCCGGTAAGTTTAAATGGTTTCTATATCGTAAAGCAAACTGCTCCTGCTATTGGTGAGGTGCCAGGGGTCGGCTACAACTCGACAAACACGGATCAAGTCGGAGCATTCTCTCTTAATGATGGCATAATCGAATTCACAAATAACAATCCAAACGAGTCTTCAATATCGACCCCACAGGATAAACAAATATCAGTGGCTAACGTCTACGTGAAAAATTCAGGAAAGCTAATACAAGCAGGGACAACAAGTTATGCAGGCAATGCCAATGGATGGTCAAAGGTAAATGTCTTCTCTAATACTATTCCGGAAAGTGGGTATAAACTCGTAGAAGGGGTAGAGACGAAAGGGGAAGATTATGTAGCACCCAATACTTTTGTTACAACCAATGTAATACCCCCTACATCTCAGAGCCTAAGGATGAACCATGGTGTTGTAAGATCCAGGATAGAGAGCCCTGACAAACTAATGAGG
>CAYVIR010000110.1:0-3987 GCA_964451645.1 uncultured Candidatus Saccharibacteria bacterium
TCCATTATATAATAGATATATCTTAGCCCAATAATACTATATGAATTCCTTTTGGTAAAGGCAATCCATCTATATAAACAGGGAAAGGAGAGCTTCAATAATATTGGAACATTTATAAGATTGAAAGGGTGATTTTTTAATGATAGTACTTGAGATTCTTATTGTCTTGCAATCACACATTTCTCACGTAAACACCGTAGCCAAATAGCTTTTGATCTTTAAGTATCTCTAGCACTTTTTTAGTGTTTTCATCTGAATTAACAGCAACTTCAAATCTATATTGCTCGGGGCAGCCAGGTTGAGTTGTTATATAAAGAAGGCCACCTATAGATTCTAGATATTCTTCTAATTCAGTATGTTCCAAGTCTATGGAATTACTCTTTAGGCTTTCAAGTTGGGCTAAGGAAGAAAATGCGGAACAGGGCATCAGTATTGTGGAGGCATTGAATAAAACATATTTCTCATAAGAATATATAAAATATTTTCTTGTAAAAATTCCTAGAAGTATGAAAGTTGTAATAATTAATATGACAAATATTTTTTTCATTTAAAAGTGTCTCTAAGATACTTTAAGAATTTTTCCATTTTTGCCAGACTAGGATTCGAACCTAGATAGACGGCTCCAGAAACCGTTGTCCTACCTTTAGACGATCTGGCATTAACTTCTCGTACTATTTCTTCTTTAACGTTTCAGTTGTCCTACTCCCGCTCTTGCTTTTGCAAAGCGGGATTAATTCGGGTAAGCTCTCTTTTCGCTTCGCTCAAGATCGCTAACCCCTCATTAACTTTAGACGATCTGGCATTAACTTCTCGTACTATTTCTTCTTTAACGTTTCAGTTGTCCTACTCCCGCTCTTGCTCTCGCAAAGCGGGATTAGTCTATGGATATTTTAACACAAAAAAATAACATGAGTCAGAAGAATGGATGATCTTTTAGACTCAAATGGAATTTCCCCAAAAAAGGAATTATGTAAACGGTTCTAAAAATTGTGGGAGTTCTAAAAAGGAGATATCGCCCTCTAAAAACGCATTAAAAATTGACTTTATTTCTTTTCCATATGTTTTTCCTAACAATCCCATTATTTCTGCCTCGCATCGACAATTTTGAAAGAGAGGATTATCCCCCAGGAGGACCGACGCCAATGCATTGAAATATTGGTTTGTTTCCCACGAATACCAAGACTCGTCTTCTTCTTCAATTGGTCCAGCCTCGTTAAGGTCTATAAGGAAATATCTGTCGTGATCTTTGCTATATAGATAATTATTTACTTGATCTAAATCTCTATGAGCAATTCCCAAACTATCATGACAAAATGCAATGGCACTACAGGAATCTTTCACAAACCTTATAAATTCCTTACTTAACACACCACTATTATTTGCGATACCCTGCAGTCTAGTAACAACATCTTCACAGTTAGACAAAAGTGGGCTTAGGACATAATACTCCTCTCCACATTGCACATAATCAGTAGGCAAGAATAGACTATGTTCTAATCCTTCATACCATAAATCCTCTTCCATATCTAATGCAAGCATTAACTCATACGATTCCTCATCTGCTGATTTATATGCGTACTTCGTTCCGCAGGCAATTCCTATTGCAGCAAACACAGTAGCTCTATCTCTTCTATCGACTGGTTGGTTAGTAAGGTATATTTGATCAGGTGTCATAACTGATCCTGAAAAGTTATATACCCATTATATATATATATATCAGTTGTGTGTCAAGCCACCTTGTATACTATTTGAATGATCGCACAGATAACCTATTACACTAGGAGGCGTACTAAGTCTAAGCAACTTAGTCTGTCAATATAAATGCAGGCGTTTTAGAGACTGTACAAACTACACAGTTTTTCTTCTTTAATCAATCCAGCATAGATATCAGATTCTTTGATCTCTGATAAGGAGGTTTTCCCTCTAAATAAATTGAGTATCATATTTCTAGATAGTTTTCTAATTCTCTGTGCATTAGAAAAGTACATTGCAGGCTTGAGAATATCACCAGGTTCCTTTGTATGGACAAATCCAAATTTGTGTCGGGAAGCTCTTTGCCATGCCAAATCTTCGCTAAAACCCAGATTCCTAAAGTAGTTATATATATCCCGTAGCGACCCAATAAGGCCTACCCTACTAGCAATATATTCTGCAGCATGCTGGTATTGAGATGCGCCTTGTTTATCATCTTTGTCTTGCATAAACGTTGCTAGTCCTTCTTCCGTAGGTAAATAATGATCGCTTCTTGGGATTTTATTAAATATACCATTCTCATATCTTATAATATGTACCAGTTCATGCCGTATTTCCCCATCCACACTCATATATTCAAAGTTTGCATATTTTGACATTTGCAAAATTCTCTTATGACACAGTGGACGGAAGTTAAAACCATGTGTATCGGCAATTGAAAGTTTATAACCTACCAAACCTAGTGAGTTGAATGCCGTATCGAATTTCACAAGTATTTGAGAATGACTTTCCGATGGTAGCTTTTTAGGACTGTTTTTCAATATTCCTTCCGCAAGATCAATATGTTCCCATTCAATTTCGAATTGTTTAGTAGCATATTTATGGATATCCGGAATGTTTTGTTCGGAAATCGCTTTCATTAAATTCAATTTATTCCCATAGGTAGAATAGATCGGTTCCTCTCCTTGCCAGTAGTAGTCAAATATTGGATTATACGAACTACTTGCGAAAAACTTTTCTTTTTCAGAGTGTAAGTTGAGGGGAGTTATGAATTTAAGGAGATTCATAATATTAATCTAATATGCCGCCCAATCATTAATTATCGTATTCCCATCCAGATCAGCCATGAAGTAACATCCTGTTTTCTGCGGATCTTCTCGGAACGAAGGGGGAATATTTTTAATATAACATTTAATTGTAGTCCCCGCACAGCCATGACCAATGATGACTATTGTTTCCCTTGGATGTTTAACCTTTAACTTCTCGACTACATTTGAGTTTCTCAACATTACACTGTCAATAGATTCCCACCCTCTTACCTGATCAGATATATTTTCATATGAGGATTGGACAACTTCCATATATTTGCTTAAAGGTCTGATTATCCCAGTTGAAGATCGATCAATTTCTCTTAAATCACGAACTTTCTCAAACTCAATGTTATATTTTTTGCTTACTTTTTCAGCAATCGTATAAGCCTTAGGTTCAGTACTTGTATAAACCTTTTCCACAACATGCCAGAAATCTAATGACAATAAATTTTGAACCCTATCCCAACCTAACGGAGAAATTTGCCAAGAATCTATATCAATATCAGTATCTATTATGACTTCTGGGTGGGTAATATATATAAGTTTAGTCAACGTTAGAAGATTTGATAATTTTAATAGTCAGCTCGCCAGCCTTTAGTGAAAGCGGGCTATTGAACGAAGTTCGAACCAGAATTCCAAATTTAAAAGTATACAACCCTTTACTATTAAATCTATTCAGACTATCGTAACATCTACTCTGGTACATAAACTAGTTTTTTAGCTTTTCTATAATTGTATCTAGTGCAGTATCTATCGATAAATTTCTATTAACATCTCGTAATTCCTTTTTTTTCTTATATCGCTCACTATTTATAGTTTCGTTCTTAACTAAATTATCAGCGACTTGAATAATCGCAGCCGAAGGTACATTAAAATATTTTGATACTGCGAAAACTGTAGCTACTTCCATCTCTACAGCCTGATAACCTTGTGCAGACCATTGCTCAATATCTTCTTTAGTCTCTCCCATCATTCCTTGTATAGTGATGAATTTACCCATTATAACCTGATTAGATGCAACTTTTAATTTAGAGAATAGCAAACTAGTAAGTCTTTCATCGGGATAATAGTTTTTTGCATAATCTCCTCTAACATACATCCAGGATGAACTGTCTGTTGAAAAAGAACTTTTTGGTACTATAAGATCATTAGTATCAATAATAGGGTCTAATCCGCCACATACACCTAAAAATAAATTAATATT
>CAYVIR010000111.1:0-3927 GCA_964451645.1 uncultured Candidatus Saccharibacteria bacterium
TATTAAATACCTTTTATTTTCAACAAGGTAAGTTATGTCGAGGGAATTGATTCCTTGCAGAGGATTCAGTTTTATATTTTTTTCTAAGTACCCATCTTTTTTGAAGTTAATTTCAAAATCCTCACCGATATCCAAATTATAGGCTTCGAACCTGTTTTCTGTAATATACTTCTTTTCCTGTATTACTCCATTTTTTCTTACAGTTACTTCGTCAGGTGACAGAGCAACCTCACGGAGGTGATCTCGTACTTCAGTCACCACATCAGCAGTGGGTATCAATTTGATTATCTTCTCGGCTTTTCCTGCAGTCACCTCTAATCTCTCCTCTATATCTTTTATATCCGGAGAGGAAATGTTTAGTTTGTAATTACCTACAAGCAAGCGGCCGGTATTTACGTAAATCCCTTGGTTATCTGACTGAATACTAAATAATTGATTATTTATCGTCACTATCAATTGATCTCTTTTCAGTCCTTCTCCTTCCATACGAAGTGTGTATTCCCCAAACTCTTGGAACTCCAATACTAAATCATGCTTTGTACTTACCCTTTTTATTTTTAACTTTTCTTTATAATTAATATATCCGTTTTTGGTGGCCATAAGGTCAAATACACCATAACGTAAGTCTTCAAAGTAATAATGCCCCGATGTATCTGAGATTTCAGCTTGTCCTTGAACCTCCACTAATACGCCTTCCATGGGCTTACCTTCTTGAGACAAAACCTTTCCCGACAAATCAGATTTATAAATATATTGGTCAACACCAAATGCAAGAAAAATAATACACACTCCTATACACAGCGACACAAAAAGCCCTAGAATGCCTACAATTAACTTTCTTCGAGTAGCAAAAGTCTTTAAAAGGCTATCTTTAATCTTGTTCATTTGAAAATGGATTATACAATTGTTAGAATACATCATTGCCCCCTGTATTATCCAATACCTCTCTATAGATAACAATCATTGCATCATATGGATATTAATAAAGCCACAAATATTCTGATTATCCCTTTACAGAGCGACGACCCGAGCCACTGGCAGGCCTCTCAGGCACTTGCATTTGCCCTTACAGAAAAAGGGAAATCGGTAAAATATTTTGCGAATAGCACAGTGCGGAAATTCATAAACTCTTTTATTCCAGACGAAGGTGCGGTCTTTGATGCAGAAAGTGCAAGAGACGTAGTTATTAAAGTTTCGAATTTCAAAGACAAGGCGAATAATCTCTCCTGGAACCAAACAGGTAATTCTCTTGAACTTAAAATTCGAACCGAAAATGGGACCTTGACGAACCCGGTGGTAGAAATTGAAAGAGCGGGAGCAAACTTTGACATTAAAATATTTGTTGGCATGGGGCGTAATAAGGCCGAAAAGGACAAGGAGATCAAGAAGCTAGGCCTTACCCGAGGAGATTCCATATTCCTTGAACAGGAAGCAGACACGGACTCTCCAACTTCACTGGTATTTCATTTTCTGAAGAATTCCAATTTCCCAATCCCAGAAATTTGTGCAACTCTCTTGTTAAAGAGTTTGTATGCATACACCGAAGATTTTAATAAGAAGGTTAGTTTTCATACTTTTGAATTAGCATCGGAATTAATAAAAACAGGTGCACGACTAGATAGTTCTCCCAGATCCATCAACAAGCCTCAGGTCGATAAGGTTCCTCCCACCGAAGAACTTATCCCCTTGTCTGACGTACTGGAGTCTTTTGAAAAAGAAGCAGATCTCGAAGATAATTTACCTGCGCCTGCCCACAAACCTGTGGAAGATACTCCGCAAAAAGCTGTTGAAGACAAGAAGGATGTAGTAATTCCTGAAGAATTACCCCAGGATTTTGACCCTTTAGCACCGGCCACAAACATGCCTGAGCCAATTAGACTGGAGAACAAGAAAGTAGGGATACAGCCACCGGGGCCACTTCCTTCCGCCCATTAATATCTTGAGGTCTTAAAAGTCCTCTCTTAATGGCTCGCTATTTCCGCTAGAAAGGCTTTTATCGCTACCCATGGTTCTAAGGAATTCTTCGGCATCAGAAATTAAAACATCTCTGGGCTTACTACCATTAGGGGAACCCACTACTCCGTATTCTTCAAGCTCATCTAGGAGCCTTGCAGCCCGATTGTAGCCTAGTTTTAGTTTGCGCTGTAAGAGTGAGGCCGACCCCTTCTGGGAATTTACTATTACTCTTACTGCATTTGCAAACTGGTCATCATCGGACAAGTCCCCTGCTTCGTTAACTGGAGCATTCGGGTCTTTTTGTGCCTCTACAACCTCTTTTGTATAGTGAACTTCCGAAACCTGATCTTTAATAAACTTTACCAATCTTTGAATTTCCTCAGACGAAATCCAAAATCCTTGAATCCTTGAAGCACGGCTAAAAGTGGGGTCTTTATAAAGCATATCTCCCATCCCAAGGAGAGACTCAGCTCCGATATGATCCAATATTACACGAGAATCTATCTGGGTGGTAACACTCATCCCAATTCGCCCTGGGATATTTGCCTTGATAAGGCCGGTAATAACATCTACAGATGGCCTCTGCGTAGCCAGTAGCAAATGCAGGCCAGTGGCCCTAGCCTTTTGTGCAAGTCGTACTATACATGCTTCTGTTTCTACTCTATTGGTGGACATCATCATATCGGCCATCTCGTCTACCACCAAAATAATATACGGCAAGGCACTAAACCCCATGAGTTTGTTGTATGCTTCAATATTCCTAACCTTGGCATCTCTGAATATAGTGTATCTTCTTTCCATCTCGGCAATTGCCCATTTTAAAGCATTTATAACCTTATCCATCTCAGTAATAACTGGGGTTAGAAGATGTGGTATCCCATTGTAGTCCGAAAGCTCTACCTGCTTGGGATCTATCATAATAAATTTAACTTCATCAGGGGTTTTAGACATTAACAAACTTACAAGGAAACCATTAGTTAAAACTGATTTTCCCGACCCGGTGGCCCCTGCAACTAGGACATGCGGCATTTTCTGCAAATCTGTGTAGATTATCTCTCCTTTAAGATTCACTCCCAGGCCGAGTGGAAGCTTATATTGGCCGCTTTTGAGTTGTTCGTCATTTAAGATTTCTTTCGCATAGACAGTTTCTCTATCTTCGTTTGGAATTTCAATTCCTACATAGGAGGTACCGGGAATAGGAGCCTCAATTCTTAACGAGCTGGAGGAGGTAGCGAGCGCAAGTGCCAAGTCATTGCTAAGTCCTGCTATTTTATTCACTTTTGTTCCCAAAGCGATATCCAACGCATATTGAGTAACAGTAGGGCCGATTAACACGTCTACAACATTCGCCTTGACTCCGAAACTTTTCAATGTTTGTTCAATAATATCGGCATTCTTGTTGATATTGGCCTGAGAAGGTTTCTTCTTTTTAAATGAGTCTAATAAATCTGTCCCCGGAAATTTCCAATGTGGATATTGTAGCTCCTCATTTATGAATGCTCCTTCTACGGATTCCTCTACAATAGAAACCTTTGAGTGGGATCCCTTATCTTGGGACACTCTCACAATTCGTTCTTCCTTTCCCTTCTCCTCTGAATCTTTCCCTGCTTTATCTGTAACCCGTGAGGATATATCAGGCTTAAGGTTTTTTCGGAAATCTCCAAATGTATTAATAGACGCGTCTCTCGTCTCTTCCGCTTGGTTAGTCTTTCCCGATTTTAACTTACTAATTATCCAGCTTAAGGATTTCCCTAACTTCTCAAAGAAAATAACAAAGCTTACTGACATTACTAAAGGAAGAGAAAAGGCCAGTAAGAACACCAAGAAGAATGGGGTAAAATTCAAAAATAATTTTTCACTGAGAAAAGTATAAACGTAGTATCCTATCCAACCACCGTATCTAAGCGTACGTGCATCAGGGTTCTCTAAGGACCCTCCGAAGAAAGACACCATCAATGCCGTGAATGAAAT
>CAYVIR010000112.1:0-2952 GCA_964451645.1 uncultured Candidatus Saccharibacteria bacterium
GGTCCCGCACTCAAAATTTTAGTAGGAATACAAGGTATCGTTGTAGCATTTTGAGTGCGGGACCGAATTAAATCCGGGATTATCCTCTTTAAATTTGAGATAGAAGTTACTACCTTCTATTTAGAATTGTTATTCTTTCCATATTTATAAAAAAAAGCCTGCGACCTACATAAAGTTCTTGCAGGCGAGACTGTGGGTGGGGGTCTCACTTGAGGACATTTTTGTCTTCAGTTGATACAATAGATTCGGATTTAATATAGAATGAATGGAATTAGCATGATATGATTGATTTTCATGAAATTTCGGAAAAACCTAGTCAATTTACGGAAGACTTTAGAACTGTCCAAAATCTGTACGTAACTCTTCGACCCCTTAGAGATGATGATGCCTGTAGATTAGGTAACTTCTTGAAAGGCCTTAGTATGAGAACAAGGGAATTCTTCACCTACGACTCTTTTGATGCCAAAATGGCCCAAGTTCTCTGTGCAGATATCAATAAATACGATAAATTACGATTTATCCTCGAGTTGAAAAAGGCGAGAGAAATAATTGGCATCTTTGAATTCAGTATGGACTTAGTTAAAGATGATATAGAAAGATATGCCAGCTATGGCATTACTCTTGATGTCCCAAATACTTGTAGATATGGACCCGTACTATCGGATCGATATCAGGGAGAAAGTATTGGTTCTTTAGTTCTGAGTAAGTTAATGCCCATCATAAGAAGTACTGGGAAAAGCTGTATCATCCTATTTGGTGGTGTAAAAGCCGGCAATAGGCATGCAATTAAGTATTATCTAAAAAACGGCTTCTGCAAAGCTGGGGAGTTCGTAAATCCTGAGGGGGTAAGATGCTTCGACATGATGCGAAATATATAGGGCAAATTTAAGTTTGTCTTATTTTAGGTGTGAAATTTTATACCAGATGATGATGGAAGAGAATAAAGCAATAGTAAATTTTCATAATTGACAACAAGTCAGAGATGATGGACAAAAAAGTCGATGAATATATAAATAAACAAAAGTCTCTGCAAAAGGAAGTTTGCCAACAGTTAAGACATTTAATTTTTAATACTTTCCCACAGATTAAAGAAGAAATGAAATGGGGAGTACCAACATATGGAGGGGGGAAATATTATATTGTTGCATTGAAAGACCATGTCAATCTAGGCTTTTCTATTAAAGGGTTAGGAAAAACAGATGATGCTTTATTTGACGGTGGCGGTAAACTAATGAAGCATATTAAAGTATCGTTGCTGGAAGATATCGATAAAAAAAGAATAATTTCTCTATTGAAATTAGTTGAGGAAAGACAAAAATAAGGAGTTGAGTGAAATTAATTTAAGTCCTGTCAAATATACCCCAATATTTAGGATCCTCCCTGCTGCTCTATATCTGGTAGTATTACTACTATCGCATTCGTTTCAAGGTTAGACATCCTTCCTTCATGGGAGATTAAGTATTAGAACCCTATTCCAGTATGATAAAATCCTCTCATAAATTAACTAGTCAATAAATGAACAACGGAGATTTCTTATCTCTTTACGAATCGTATCGCCTTGGGGATTCAGAATTATTGAAGACAGCAGCACAGACTCGTTTAAGGAGAGGCGAGTATGCAATGGAAGGTGTTAATAGAACTTGGGATCCTGAATATAATAGTATTTTAGAGATTGGTGTAGGTGCGAAAGGATCTGTTTTAGTTTGTCCTTACGAACCTTATTGTATTGCTGCAGCACTAGAAGGAACTCCTTATAATATGACAATAATTGAAAGGAATCCGTTAATCGTACAGGACTTAATAGAAAGAAGATATATATATCATATTCCCATAGAAGATGAGGTAGCAAAGATTGATGATGAAGTCTGGGAAAGGTATCTGTTCTTGATTGGTGAAGTATCTCGAACTGTAGAATATGCAGAAAATGGACTAATTTTTCCGTATTGGATAAATAATGATGATATTGACAGATTTCGGGGAACGGGAATCTTCTCTGCCCCAATTCCTGCATCCTTTGAGGAAGGGCTATCTAATGGGCAGATTGCTATCGTACAACAAACAGTAGAGCGATTTGACTGGAATAGGATCCCAGATATGTCGGTAACGTTAGGAGTTGCTCAAAACGTACTTCCATATATTAGGGAAGCAGAACAAAGAATCGTATTGGCGAATATTCGAGAAAAGCTAATACCCTACGGTAAAGTTATAATAAGTGGGTATAGAGTAATATATCCCTTCATGAATTTTGTCTTCAAAGGAAGACACGGTGGGTGGATGGACGATGACTCTCTTGCTAGAATGGGTTTACAAGTATTGCCTGGGGATAAATTAATAGATGATGAGAATCACGGTATGTGGTTCCTAAGTAGACTCTAACATTTTCATTGAGAGTTAGATTAAGAGACTTCTCCTTTCGAAGGGTTATAATCTTTGAAATTTGTACTGAATTATTAATAGTAAAATAAATGCTTATAGCAGAACTTGCTCATGACATTTTATTACCCCCGTCTAACTTTAAAGTATTCGATTCATCGCTATGAACTCCTTTTGTTCCTACATGTTTATCCTCTATCACCGCTCCATTTTTTATTACATGAACCAAAGCCATTCCATGCCCTCTTCCAAGTTCGAAGTCTTCTTTTAGCCAAGCCAAAATTACTCCCGCTTTTGTATCCTTATCAAATCCTTTTTCTTTTGCAATTTTTATAAAATCATTTGCAGTTTTTCCGGTCTTCAACTCTATATTATCTAGATATGCTTGAAACGATATATGAATTATATAAAAAGTATTGGTTAATTATAATACATCTCCATTTACACTGATTCTCTCTTTTGCCTTTGCCCCTCAGGTAGTCCCAAATAACCCATTGGGTGTCAACAATTTTCGTGGCTTTTGCAAAAGGAATATACATAATTAATATTGTATAATTATGTTAATCTGAATATAACAAA
>CAYVIR010000112.1:2962-3836 GCA_964451645.1 uncultured Candidatus Saccharibacteria bacterium
ACAAACTAAGTTCAAAGCTTCTAAATTCGTTCTGATCTTAAGTGCTCAAATTCTTCTAATAGTTCCTTTAATGTACTAGTTAAGTAAAAATGAAAAAATTAACAGAAGAACGATTGGAAAATATCTATGCTTATTTATTTAATAAGGAAAGATATAAAGCTACCATCCAACTCTTAATTGAAAAAAAGGAATATGATTTAGCGATTATTGTTTTGTGGAAGATATTTATGTTTTTCGTATATGAGCGTTTAGCAGAAATAGATAAATCATACTTAACTAAAAAGTGGAAAGAGAAATTTAAGACGGAACTTGAAAAGGAAGTAAATTTAGATAACTTCTATTGGCCAAATCAACAAAAAGATAACGAAATAATTATTTTTCTAGGACAGATTTACCCGATTGATCGAAACATACTTAAAACATTAATAGGTATGTTGGACATAAGGAATATCTCTGCGCACGTATCCGCAACTTCTATGACAGAGGACAACATGTCGAGTTATCTAAGCAATTTAATTACAAATATGAAGATAATAGAGATGGCACATCTGGGCGATAGTTCTTTACATTTAAAAAGACTTGTAACAAAACTAAGTACTTCCCAGAGTATTCAAGAATCCTCAACTATATTGGAAGAAATCGTTAAATTAAAGAACAGTATTCTTCCGGTTCATTTGAAGGAGATACTGATATCTTTTCTACGTAACAACCATGTGTATGATGCAGATAAGCAGGGTAAAGTATTGGATATTATCTATGAATCTACTAAGGATAATAATAAGATTTGGACAAGATTTAGTGCCTTGGTTGACCAAAACTTAGGGAAAGATTATTATATCAAGCTTAAAAATAAGATATCTATAGATGATTTACC
>CAYVIR010000113.1:0-1209 GCA_964451645.1 uncultured Candidatus Saccharibacteria bacterium
TTGAATGGTAAACACCGTATGTAATTTATAGGTAATATAAACTAAATTATTATTATTATTGAAATACAAAATATAAACAAGAGGCAAAAGATTAAAGTGACACTTTAATCAGCTAAGGCGAGTAAGCAATACAATAGTCTAATGAATAAACCCGTTTTGTGCAAGCATTAGGGCAATAAATTCTTTAAGAAATTGACTAATTTATTTCCTGATCCACTGTTCTTTTTGGAAATTTTCCCGGTAGTTCGTGTAGATCCACTGTCAAAGCCTTCTTCTGTAGAGCCGTAGATGATAAGCCCATGGCCCACTGCGAAGGCTGGGGAAGAGATTTCGTCAACAAGTCCACCTAATCCTTTTGGATGTGCAATTCTTGCTGGAACGCCGAAAACTTTTTTTGCAGTAGAGGCAATACCGGGTACTAACGCAGAACCACCAGTAATAACTATGCCGGCAGGGAGACGAGTATCGTTCCCAGATTGTTCTACTTGGCGGATGACGATATCGAAAATTTCACTTAATCGGGCTTCTACAATTTCATTAAATAATTTACGTGAAATTGTTTTTACTCCTTTGACTTCTAGACTAGATACATCTATCAGATCTTTTTTCTTTATTTCTTTTCCTTTTGTCTCTTGATCATTTTCTTTCTCTCCTAAAAGTAGGGCTTTTCTTTTTCGTGTGGCCTGACTTTCTTCGTCATAATCTGGGATAGCCTTCATCAATTCTTCGGCGTTAAGCTTGATTTTCTCTGCTTCTTCAAGAGAAACGCGTAATCCTATTGCTAAATCGCTTGTGATATTTACCCCTCCGAAAGGAACCGAACTGCTATAAGTAATTGCATCTTCAACAAAGGTGGTTATAGAAGTAGTTCCTCCCCCAATATCCAGGCACATTATGCCAAGTTCTTTTTCGGTAGGGGTTAACACACTCGAAGAGGCTGCCCATCCAGTGAAAACAATGTCGTCGACTTTTAAGCCTAGCTGCTGAACGCATTTCACAAGGTTGTGCAATGCCGAAGAAGTGGCTGAGATAATATGAGCATTAACTTCAAGTCGTGTTCCAGTCATGCCGATAGGATCTTTAATGTCCCCCTGCGCATCTACAATGAATTCGCGAGGAATCACATGAAGAATTTCTCTTGAAGGGGGAATGGAAACTGTTCTTGCACATTCTAAGGAACGAAAGACATCTTCTGTACATATCTCTTCT
>CAYVIR010000113.1:1219-3819 GCA_964451645.1 uncultured Candidatus Saccharibacteria bacterium
TACGCCTTTATTGTTCAAGCGTGTGATATGCTTGCCATTAATGGAAATGTAGACGGAAGAAACAGTAAGTCCAGCCATGCGTTCTGCTGCTTCTAAGGAAGATGCTATGGAATTTATGGCATCGTCAATGTTTACAATAACACCCTTTTTCAATCCTTGACTGGGTGATGTAGCTACGCCAATAACAGAAGGTGGTTGGGCTTCTTCCACCGACGCTATAATTGTGGAGATTTTTGTTGAACCTATATCAATAGCTGTGATTATTCTTCCCGCCATGAGTCATTACTTGAAGTAACTGCATATATTCTATTATAGCTTCTACCGTAAGTAAATGTAATTCTTAATAAGTAATTTAAGGATTTGTAAGTATATCATCTTACAGAAATTTTCCGGGAAGTTAAATCCATTTCGGAATAGTTCTTCCCTCCTTCTTCGATTTCTTTTTTTACAATAATATAGTCATCTAATTGTTCTGAAGTATTACGTGAAGTTCCAAAAACTATTGTTTTTCTACTTTCTGTTTCGAACCTCACTGCATATTTACTTTCCCAGATGATCTCGACTATATTCTCTGATTTGTCCCGGTTAAAATACCTAATAACTTCTCGTGTCAGTTGCAATTTCTTTTTGTCTATCCCGTCGCCCTCTCTCAATTTGGATGTATCGAAGGAGTATACAGATGTAAGCTGTGGATATGTTGTAGGATCATATTTCTCTTTATAAGAAGCTATTATGACTTTCGTTTGTTCTAGAAGCTCAGCCCGAATAATAGACAATGTAGAGAGCTTAATATCCTCGGCAATGGTAGAGTAATTAAAATCGGTTCTTTGATTCGTGGGGAGTTTTTCCTGTTCTAAAACGTATTCAGATTGTATTCTTTCTTTCACAAGGTCTGAATCTATTCCTTTCGCACCTGTAATTATGCTTATTTGCTCCTCAGCAAAGTTTATTTTTTCCTGAAAAACTATTTCGCTGATATAACCATCCTCTGTAACAACATAGACTCCTGAGAGGTTGTTATATAAAAATAGTGGCTGTTTTTCAGAAACGATAATAATAATTTTGCTGGGCCAGATTTTCCTAACTCTTACGTCTTCAAGTGAAGTATGTTTCTGAAGCAATTTATTGCGGATTGAAATGGAGTTGGCCACAAAAATGTTTTGCCCATAAAGATAGTCTAAATTTAATTTGGTATCTTCCTCGGTAATATCCCTCGATCCAATCACTTCGACATTCTTGATAATGAAGTAATGTGAAGAGAACAATTTAAACACGCCTAATATTAGGAGAGAGAAGAGGATCAAGGCGACTATTCCCAAGAATATATTCCTTGACCTTGAAAGGTCTCGCGTACGAACTCGGCTAAGCCGACTTCGGATAAGTCTTTTTTGGGAGTAATGGGTTTGAGTTTTCTTTCTTTTTTTTAGAATTACCATAACCCATTCTACCCGAAAATTTAGATAGCTGGGAAATAGTTCTTGTCTGGATGTTAGTCGATCTTAAGTTGTTTTCTAAGTTTCTTTACAGCTTCCGCACCTTCTTTTTTTTCTAAATACTTCATCAACCTAATTCTTCCTCCGACCATGCCCAGCAAGCCTCTTCTGGAGTGCTGATCTTTTTTGTGAATCTTAAGATGCTCGATCAAATCATTAATCTCATGGGTCAATAATGCGATCTGAACTTGAGGGGAACCTGTATCGCTTTCGCTGGTCTTATATTTAGAGATAATTTCCGTCTTCTGTTCTCTAGTAAGTGCCATTGTATTTTTTGTAAGAATTTAACTAAAATCCTCAGCTGGAGTTGGCGACTGACAGCCAAAGAATAAGTATATAAATTATACCATTAAATATGGGAATCCGCTAGGAAGCCTTGGGGATCATACTTATGGATTTATTGGTGGTATTGATTAGCTCGTGCGGTGGTTCTGAAAGCAAAATCGTTTTAGGAATTTCATTGCTAAGATATGATATCCTGCGTACAGCCAGTCGAAGATTACGCTAGACCCTTCTTATGGCCAAGGTTGCCGTGCAAATCGCCGCCAAATAAGGCGACACCAAGACTCTCTCTCCTCCCGTCCTTCCTTAATTTATTTAGGACTCTGTTGCAATAGAAGAAAACAATACTATATTTGTCTTTTGTTTTTTAATTTTTCTACTGGTTTTTTTATAGATTTCTCAACTTCCTGAACTTTTTCCTCGATTTCTTTGCCCAATTTATTTAATTTCGGGTCTAAATTTCTCTTTTTATAATCCATTGCCTTGTCTTTCGATTTTTCCATCAACTTTGTGCCCTCTGATTTAACCCGCTCTCTAGTCTTCTTTCCTGACTGAGGAGCGAATAAAAGTCCCAGTACTGTCCCGATAATTGTGCCCGCCAATAAACCTCCAAATAGTCCCGAGCTGGTTTTCTGTGTTTTTTGATATTCGGACATGAATAAATGTTTAACAATTAGAAATATTAATATAATTTATTTTTTCTTATTTGTTCTGAGCTTGCCAAGAAAGCTGAAAAGTCCTACTGCGGGTGTGATGACGTCCGTGCCTATCTTTGAAATCGATGAGGAAAGTGTAAGTAAATGTGAACTAAACTGATCGTAATCT
>CAYVIR010000114.1:0-3758 GCA_964451645.1 uncultured Candidatus Saccharibacteria bacterium
CCAGGTCATCACGGAGGTGATTGCAGACTCTTTCAAATGCTGTATTAACTGTTTCCAGGGATAGTACCAATGAAAAACATACCATTACAATTAACCATTCTAGAACCGAAATTCCTAGTGAAATTCCGCTCACAGTAACTACTATTACAGCAAGGACATGAACCTGCATATTCCTTTCTCGCAATGCTAGTTGAATTCCTCGGAAGGCATGGGGGAAACTTCTTAAAACCTTTAGAACGTTCATTGAAGGGTATTCAATAATTAGTTTGTTTCTTTTACACTAACTTTTGGCAGAAATCCATCGATTCCATTTGGCAATTTGATCCTATACCACTCTGCAAATTCTTCAACAACATCAAACTTCTCCCCTTCTTTAGCAAGATAGATTACCGAAGAACTTAGATTCTTTTCTTTGTATACTCTATATTGCCCGTTCTCGGTAGTTTCTCCAACTCGAAGTTCTCCAAAAGTGTCAAACGTTTGTCCTTCAAGTTGAACCGTATTAGCACCCCGTACCGAACTGCTTGGATTCACAGCGGCAACGGTTGGTTGTGCCTGCGTAGGGACGACATCTTTATTAATCCATTCTTGATGACATTCCCTATCCAATAGACCAAACTGATTTCTTGAAACTACAACATAACTTAGAATTATCAGGATAATTAATATCGCTGCTCTAATTATTAAAATTAAAGGAGCTCTACTTTTCTTGCCTTTAGTCTTCAACTTCTTAACTGATATGGCCAAATAAGCTACTGCGGAAACTATTACAATAGAATAAAAGAGAACTTGTCTATTTGCACTGATAATCTCCGGGACTCCTTCACAGACCTCTTGAAAAATTTTCTTTGGTAAGACTTTGAATACCACTTTATCCTCGTATTTGGTGTCACCGTTATATACTGTTACAGCTCCATAATATTCTCCTGCGACTAAACCATGATCCTTGAATATAGCTTTAACTGTAGATTGCTCATATGCTGGAAATTCCTCAACCTCATCTGCGATGATCGTTTTTACTTCTTTGTCTAATCGATCAGAAATCTTCAGTTCTACCTTAGTAGGGGCAGTATTGGTATTGCCTTCATTCTTAGCAGTAACATTCAATATTAACTCTTCCTCCTCGAAAGTATCAGGTATTGCTACAGCACGAACATTTAAATTAATAACACTCTCTTCTGTTGTAGTTAAGTCGATATCCACTCTCGCTCCTTTGACAACGGACACTCCTTTAACCTGTCCAAGCGGAGTTGCTAAGATTCTGAATACACCTTCATATGGCCTGATTTGCACATCGGCAGGGATATTGATTATTACTCTCATTGAGACCCTTTGCTCTCCTTTTGGTAGATTAATACGGGTTCCGGGTTCAAACGTAACCCAATTATTCAATTCACCCAAATCAGGCTGAATAACAGCCACGAGATCCTCATCCGGGTCTGATCTTGAAATGATCATATCTTGGATGTATTGGGTCCCAGGCTTTATTTCTTCATTCTTTATTCCAGCAGGAGAAATTCCAAAGCCAGCATATACTCGAGTACTTCCAAGTACCAAGAACATAAAACTAAGTATTAAGCCTATGAAAAGTTTTTTCATAAATTTATTAATCACTTAACTATTGCCAATTACCAATCTCTCCTAAAACTGCCATCACAGTATTTGTACCTGTATAAGCTCCAGGTGGAATGCCTGCTGGAATTTCTATACCCCACCATGTATTTTTAGTCTGTGGTGATACAGAAACTGTCGTTTTAAAACAATTTAATTCATATTCTGTTGGAGTAGTTGAAAGTGCGACTCCTGATGCATATGCCGTACTTGCGGCCAGTGCATGTTTTTGTTTTGCGACTGCTATAAGACCTGAACCACCGTCTGTCAGATTCGTTCCCGACAATTCTTCATCAATACCCACGTTTCCTGTGGCGGTGACAGTCGTGATCTTATCTAATGGATCATTTTTCTGCCCTACATCTAAAGAACCATAATTTATTGAGGATGTAACGTCTAAGGCAGCAGTTGTATCCACCTCTACTCCTGAGGCTACTTCAGTGTTTCCGGATGCCGAGTTGTTATCTATCACTTTAACAGTATTCTTCCACGCCTCCGTAGGATACTGTACATTCCCACTAGTAGGGTCTGTAGGATCTGCATGATATTGCATCACAACCGTGCAAGTGTAGTCCGCTAATTCGTCCGTACTCCCTGAACATGTTCCCCCGACAACAGTGCATGTTACCTGTGCATAGCAATAATTGTCATTGTCTTCGCCATTTGTATCACACGCACTGTAGCCTATTCCAGTTCTATACAAGCCCGTCTCCACTGTCGTTATGTCCTGACAACTATTGTAATCTCTGACTGTTGTCGTTACAGGAACATTTGTCGTAACACCTTCCGGCAGACTTATATCCGCCCCCGCATTCAATGTTAACGCCTGGACTGTAGGAGCTACGTTATTAATCACATACACACCCGACCTATAGTTCGATCCTGATCCCATATTGTGACTATCAAATACGTATGCATAATAGTTGTTGTTACCGTCAGGTGCCACCGAAGCTATACTTTTTTGACAATTCGGCGCCGATGCGGCCAGACTTGAAGTACATATTTGCGTCCCTGTGCATCCCGATGCTGTTGCTCCATTTGTGTCAGCACACACTACTAGTTTTACTGTATCTGAGGCTGTATCCGTATCCGTATCACTAGCTGTGGCTGTAAATGTAATTGTTCCTCCCGGGTTTGCCCCAGAATCTGCACCTCCTCCTCCATTATCTACTATCACCGAGAATCCCGGATCGTGGTTCACCTTGAACGGAGACATTGTCCCTCCACTTCCTTGAGATGTTAAGGAACAAGCTGAGGATGTCGTATTGTTATCGCAGACAAACCCAAACCATGCATTACTTTCGGCATCTCCACCAAGCGTAGTATAGCTACACGAAGCCTGAACACCTGAATCTACCGCAGCCGTTATACACCAACTCCCTCCTCCACAAGTCGGAGCTGCTCCACTTCCGCCGGGTGTTATCGAGTTGGTTTTACATACCGCAAAGTAATAATCTTCAGCATTACCATCAGTTGCAGTTGCTTGGAATGTCACGTTTGAACCTTCGTTCGTTGGGGTTGTTCCATCACTTGCTGTACTTTCTGCCGGTCCTGCTGTGAATGCTGGTGCTGAGTTTCCAACTGTCACACTCGTATTTACAGTTTCTGCCCTGGTGATTGTACTCGACGTTAGTTCCACAAGAAGAATAACCACTACTACAGTAATTACACCAAGAATCAGTGATTTATTATTCAATATGCTCATGTAGAATATGTATGAACAGAAAATATAGCACAATAAAAAAAGAACTACAATCCACCGATATCGATTACTTATCTTCTCGATTCCCGATCTCGTTCTCTTCCCTAGATCACAAATTTAGTACGTGTATAAGTATAATTTACAAGTTATCATTCACCACGATGACGGTATTTTCTCCTGAATATTCCCCTAGAGCTTGCAACGCAGGGACACCCAATCTCCAATAAAGATTCGCTGACGAATTAGATGGTGATATTAACGACTTTGCCAAATTCAATTGAATCCTGACATTAGACGATGTCAAGTCAGTACCAGACCCATAACTAAATCCTGCCATTGAGTATTCCTGTTGACCGACATTTATAGAATAACTTGCGCAAGTAGGATAGTCTACACACATATTATCTCCGGACAGCTGTGTATCAATAATTACATTGCCGGTATT
>CAYVIR010000115.1:0-3757 GCA_964451645.1 uncultured Candidatus Saccharibacteria bacterium
GAGCACGGACTTCATCGTATTTGTTGTTTATGGTTAATTGGCTTACAATTAATCAATATGCCGATAACATTTCGGGAGATAAAAAATTACCGTGAGAAAACTATCAAGTCTAAGCACAGAAAACGTATCACTCTTGTTTTAGGCTTACTCATGGTTGCTATTTTGGGACCTTCCCTTTTTTTATTAAGAAGAGATGTGTCGCTACTAGAAGATTTGTCGTTTATTAAGCCTTCTCCTACTGAGATTCCCATTAAAACAATTAAACATTATTTTGTCCCAGTCGTGAAATTTAAAGATCCAAGAAATGATATTTCACTGGATGCCTTGAAAGCATCAGAGTTAATAACCACCTCTGAAGAGGTTGATATCTTTCCGGACGGGTATCAGGCAGATGTTGTGTTTTCGCTGAAGAATTAGTCGGAGGGAAAATCGGAATATTGAAAACTGATCATGTAACTGCGGATCTGAAAACACTTGCAATCGACGGCATTTCCTTATGGGATAGTGATATGAATTTAGAGACATACCCCCTTACGTCTATAGAAAAAATTCCAGGGGAGTCAGGCGAGTTGATAGATTTTGATGAAAATGAATTATCCACGATATTCATAGGGGGTGAAATCATACCCGCCCGAGCAGTAGATAGAATAGGGTTGAATGTAAATAATAACTATACATATTTGTACGACAATGTCCGACAAATGACAGAGGGAGCAGATTTGGCAATTGCTCAACTTGAAAATCCCTTAATGGGCAATCCTACTCCCTGTACTGGTTGTGTAGTATTCATAGGCGATGAACAGAATGCAAAGGGCTTTGCTGAAGTAGGGTTCGATTTCCTTGCTGCGTCTGGCAATCATATGGGAGATGGCGGTCAACAGGCGCTTACACGCACAGTAGAGGTATTAACTGAAAATAATATCCAATTTACTGGTATTGGAAAAGGAGAAGAAGAGCAGCTAAAGCCAGCAATTAAAGAGATTAAGGGTAGAAAGATTGGCATGATAAGTGCCGATGATGTGGCTTATTTTTATTGGAGTACTGATCCCGCAGTCTATGGAGTAAATTCATTTTCTAATGCTGCAAATGGAACCTTGACGATTAATCAGGGAAAGGTTGCAAAGATAAAGCAAATCAAAGAAATCAACGATATAGATTACTTAATTGTTTACGAGAGTTGGGGTGTAGAATATACCAACAAGGCAAATTCCCATCAAGTTGATCTGGCGCACCTGTTCATAGATAATGGTGCGGATTTAGTAGTGGCAAGTCATCCGCATTGGGTACAAAATATTGAATTTTACAAAGGAAAGCCGATTTTCTATGCACTCGGGAACTTTATCTTCGATCAGACTCACACTCTCCCAACAAGGCAATCCATCGTATTGAATCTGGTATATTACATGGGGGAATTAAAATCTATTGGGATTGTTCCCTTACAAACATGTGGGTATCATCAAACGACGAATAATTTGACTGCTAAATATCTTAGCGGGGAGTTAACTATAGAAGGATTAAACGCTATCCCCGAAAAAGATGGATGTGTTTACTGGCAGCCTCGCGTCGTGACTCCCCTAGACAGTCAGTACAACACAATAATGAACCGCGTATTTGAGTTCTCCTCTTTATAGAGTATAATTCATAGCTATATAGTCAATATATTGCCAAATGAATAGTGAGGTATCCGATATTCTCCTGTACGCTGCTAGAATGCCTTACAACTGGGCTGCGGTGGCAGGATATTTTTTAGGTATCCAAAACGACTTGCGCTTTGGAGGTACCTGTATAGAACAAGCAGTTTTAATTAGAAGTATGTTTCCGAGAGGAACAGTGAGCCTTCAAGTAGATAAGAGTTTGCGGCATTTTGCTACCAAAGTCGAGGATAATTATTTCGATCCAACTTATTATCAATATACTACAGATGGCACTTACGATCCTTGGAGAGACGAAATGGTTTATAAAACCTTAATCAGTGGAACAAATATCTCTGTAAGAGAAAGGGGTGAGGACTCTCAGGTCAGTGTGGGTTATCAAGGAGGTATATATAAAATGTCGGGACTACTTGGACAAGAGGAATACTATATTCAAGCAGTGATAGGAAATTTTGCTGATACTCTCCACCGAATACCACCATTTATAAATTTCCCAAATACAGATGGTTTTGAGACTAGTGTCGCACTAGATCCTCGCAATCAGAAACTAATTGTGCGAGATAGAAACAATATGGGGGGATTTTCGCCAGAAGGGAGATTATCTGAAATGGAGAGAACCTATGATTTTACCAGAGATGATTTATTAAGCTATTTTGTGGATATATGGAGAGGTATCTCACGATTAAAGAATGTATAGAATTGCAATGATAATAGTTATGTTAAGGATTAGGTATTAACTATTTTAATGAGTGATCTATTAGTAAATACAGAAAGGTTAAGGAGACCTACGGATATACTTGAGTATGCTTCCTGCATACCCTATAGCACAGCAGCAATAGCTTTACGCATTATGGAATGGCCGATAGATCTCAGATTTGGTGGATCCTGTATCGATCAGGCTTTGATCCCTAGTCAGTATCTTCCTGTTGGATTATGTCAGCTTCTGTGGGATTGGAACAAAGGACATTTTGCAAATCTAATTGAAGGAGAATACTTTGATCCGATCTACCATCAAGTCGGGTTGGAAAAGGATAAGAATGGCTATTATGCTACTTCAGAAGGAAGGTTTATAGAGGCCACGAAGGGAAGAAGAGGTGGATATAAAGTGAATGTTTTCTCGGCTTCTGAGCTGGAGAAGGGTAACTCTTTCCGAAGGAAGAGAGAAGCGGATTTCTCATTCGATATGGCCATGGTAAATCTTCCACAGCAAATAGCAGTAGATCAGGTACTCGGAAGAATCTCTATGTATAAATCTCTCCAACTCCTTATTACTCATGGTTTTGATCCCGAAGGATTAATGTTGATAAGGTACAACCCTCAAAGGCGGGGTCTCGAAAGCTATATAGAACAGTATGGCTTGCGGGGAGCCCCAATGATCCCTGTGGATATCGATAGGGCTATGGAAGGGCTTTATGCGTATTCCGGTGTGGGTTACGATGAGTTAATTGATCACTTTAGTTCCGTAGACGATCTACTTCCAGAAGTATATGGAAGATTAAAACACCCGCGTTATCACTACTATTGATGGAGGAAGAGCAAAAAAGAAGAGATATAGAGACTGCTTTACGAATGGCATCCGGGATGCCGTATAACTCTGCTGCTATGTATTACGAATATGCTGGAAGGGAGCCGGACTTGACCTTTGGGGGAAACTGTATACATATGGTGGAGACCTTTATGAAATATAATCCCTGGAGCCAGATGACTATACTTGCTGCAGCAGGTATTATGGGGCCTCATTTCGCATTGGAAGTGGACGGAATGTTCTATGATCCTACGTGGAGTCAGGCCGAATTAACAAGGGAAAACATAAGCAGTACTTATCTGGATATATACGAGATACATGCTTCTGAACGTGGTGGATACTGGCGGGTAGGTTATAAGTATACTCCGTTCTATATGAGGGAGAGGGGAGGTCAAGCACCCACAATATATACTGAACATATGCGAGGTTTTAAGGGTACAATAACTGACGCAAAAGAAATGGTTCAAAGCCAGATAAGACAACATCCCCATAGCTACAATATCTCATATTGTGCGGATGGAGGAGAGACGGATTTATCAATATGCTATTATCTGAGAAATCGCTCATTTAGATTAGGGAT
>CAYVIR010000116.1:0-3725 GCA_964451645.1 uncultured Candidatus Saccharibacteria bacterium
TTTATTTATGGCTCTGACAATATCATCCCTTCCATTGTAATCTAGGCAAAACTGGAAATTAAGTTTAGAGGTTTCTTTTGTTTTATATTCCATTAAGTTTAGTATTTCAAGTATATCTTCGGGAAGGCGGTCTTTTCTTCCTATATGTCTAAATCGTATATTCTCTTCAAGGAATTTGCCCAGCCATTTCTCATAAGAATTCTTCAAAATAAGAAAAATCTGATCAATTTCTCGTTTATCCCTCTTCCAATTCTCTGAGGAAAATGCCCAGAAAGATAAATACTCAATACCCAAATCTTTACATGACTGGAAAATATCATTCAATCGTTCATAGTCTGCACCTTGCCTATGTCCCACCCAAGGGAGCCAACCTCTTTCTCTTGCCCAACGCCTATTTCCATCTGGAATTATTACTACATGGCGGGGAACTTGCTTGTTCTTATCTAACTTTAAAATATCTTGAGAAAGTATTTCTTTACTTAAATTATAAAGGCCCTTGGCTTCTTCAATAAATAGTATGTCTTTTTTATTTATACGGAATTTTTTATATTTTTTTGAGGGAATTTGCCATTCATACTTCATACCTCTTACTTTTATAGGAAAAGCACCTTTTTGGAACCAGACCAAAAGTTCATTTAAGGAAGGTTCGGCACCCTGGGCAATAATATTTATTCCCCCATCGGAGATATTCTCTACATATCCTTTGAGGTTTAACTTTTCAGCAAGGTTTATAACTCTGTGCCTTAAATTAATTCCTTGTACTCTTCCAAAAACGGTAATGTTTAATTGATGCATATATTAAATTCATACTCAATAATGTAACTGATGTTGTATGATTATGTCACAAAACAAAATATAATTATTAGATTGTATATACAACTTTTCTTGAAAAAGTTTTTCATAGTAAAAAAAAGACATGCGCTTATATTGGTTGTGATTTTTCAGCTGCTTAGCATTTTAGCTATTCATTACTGGTCACTATTTGGCTTAAGAATTACATCGGAACGACTAAATTTGGGTAATTTTAGAGAGGAAGATGTTAAAAGATGGTACTTTTCCTTTGTTTCGTATGAAAATATCAATAATTTCATAGAAATTGATTCTTCTCAAACGGACCTACTTAACTCATTGGAGAGTTACAATAGCCATATTGGGAATCAAGAATCGGACTACTTTATCAAACTCCCCTCACTAAACCTTGAATCTACTGAATATACTTCTCAAGCTGTGTCTCCATCGTTTGCAATTATTAATGACTTGAAAGTCCCAATAGGAGAAAAGTTTTCCACCGCCAAGGTTTCCGCTGTATATGTGATAGATAAAAAATTGAGATTGAGTGGATATATTATTGGGGTTCCTTTAAATACCGAGAATAAAACAGACTCAGAACTAATTCTAGGAGGCAAAAACAGAGAAGATTTTAAGTCAGAATTTAAAAGTGAATTATTAAGTTCGATTGCCCATCCTACTGAACAAAGAGAACTTTTGCAAGTTAAAGTCGAAAACTTGAGAGATGCTACTTTGGGAAAAATCTTAATTGATGGTGAAAATATCGATAAATATAAACTAGGTTCCATCGAGGTGTTCAATAATACATGTAAGTCAGGAACGCTGCTTGATATCGAATACGATAGAGATAATAAAAAGTATATTATTGAAGAATTCTCCCAAGAAATCCAAAATTCCTGCAAGAACGAAACTGAAGTAAAATGTGTAGATTGTTTTTATGCCCCTATCGATAAAGTTTTCAGTTTGCCCTCTAGCTATGTCCCCAAATTAATTAAAACTAATTTGTCGGGAGGAGGGTCCCTTACTCTTGAGACTCGAGATGCTCTTGCTAGTCTTAATAATGGGATGGCCAAGGAAGGACTGAGTCTATATATAACATCTGCCTACCGGTCCTACGAAGAGCAAAAAGCCACCTTTAATTCTTGGGTATTGAGCGAAATAAATAAAGGAGCCAGTCCAGAAGAAGCTTTCCAGAGGGCAAACAATTATTCTGCTTATCCAGGGCATTCTGAACATCAGCTTGGAACAACTATTGATATTAAATGTCCCGGTTGCGATCCATTCTCTAAGGACGTTGCAAATTCTCCTTTTTATAAATTCCTTTATAAGCATGCTCATGAGTATGGTTTTATAATATCTTACCCCGAAGGGAAGCAAAGTCTTACCGGGTATAGCTTCGAGCCATGGCATATACGATTTATAGGAATTGATATGGCAACTGAGCTGTTTAATTTGGGATACTTGGAGGATGGAAGCAATAATTATCTCTCAATGTTTTTAAGAGGGAAGGGACTATATTAGTCTGTTATAATTCTAATCGTTTATTCATATAATATCGTGCAAGAGTTTAGAGAAAAAATATCGCTTCTAAAAGAGAGAATAGATGATATTAATGCAAAAAAACAACCACAGAAGATAAAGCAAACTTTTAGCGAACTTAAGCTTAAAGTCAATGATCAGGATTTGTGGGATAACCCTGAGGAAGCTCAAAAAATAATGAAAGAGATGAGTATTGCTGAAAATGAGCTAAAAGAGTTGGATGAACTGAATGTAAATTTGGAAGATATTCAAACAATGTATGACTTGATATTTAATCAGGATGAGCCGGGAGAGGATTCGAGTACTGAAATTCTGAGCGAATTGAAGGATATGATTAGGGGCCTGAGTTTAAAATTAGATGGTATAGAAGTTCGTACGTTTTTAGATGGAAAGTTTGACCAGAACGATGCAATACTTGCAATTCATGCAGGGCAAGGTGGAACAGAGGCTCATGACTGGACAGAGATGTTAATGAGAATGTATTTGAGGTATTCACAACAACAAGGCTTTGAGACGGAAGTAACCGATATTATTAAAGGGAATGAAGCTGGGATAAGTACAGTGACAATGGAAATAAAAGGTAGATTTGCATATGGTTATTTAAAAAGAGAGCATGGAGCTCATCGATTAGTTAGGATATCTCCTTTTAATGCACAAGGGCTACGTCAAACATCCTTTGCGCTTGTTGAGGTCATGCCAATAATAGACAATGATATCGATGTTAACCTTAATATGGATCAAATTGAGTTCACTGCAGTAAGATCTTCTGGGGCGGGTGGACAGAATGTAAATAAAGTTGCTACTGCGGTTCGTCTTACGCATATCCCTACAGGGATTGTCGTCTCTTGTTCAACTGAAAGAAGTCAACTTAGAAATAAACAATTTGCCATGAATCTCTTGCGAGGGAAGTTATACCAACAGGAATTGGAAAAACAAGAGAAGGAAAAGTCTAACCTTAAGGGAGAATATAAGATCGCCGGCTGGGGTAATCAAATAAGAAACTACGTCCTCCAACCATACAAACTGGTAAAAGATTTGAGAACAGGATTTGAAAGTCAGAATCCTGAATCAGTGCTAGATGGAAATCTACAGCCATTTATCGAAGCAGAGGTCAAAATGTGAAGTGAATTAGCTGTTATTCTCGTAATCCGCTATTTTTTTTAGCCTACGGATGTGTCGCTCTTCTTGGCTAAATGCTGTGTTTAGCCAGGTAGAAATTATGGCATAATCAATTTCAGGATCAAAAGTCATTGCATCCAAAACCAGTATATTGGCATCATCGTCAGTTCGTGATTTGATTGCATGATCTTCGGACTCTATGTAACTTGCTCGTACCCCTTTCACTTTGTTTGCAGCCACACATACTCCCACTCCTGAACCACAAAAGACTATCCCTT
>CAYVIR010000117.1:0-2912 GCA_964451645.1 uncultured Candidatus Saccharibacteria bacterium
ATCCTACCATTGATTATGACATGAGAATTATCCTTAGTGGTGATGATGGGTTAAATATTGCAGGGGGGAGAGTCGGGATTGACAATAATAATCCATCGGCGAAACTTGACGTAAACGGTGATATAGCAACTCGGAATTCGTCATCCATCAGCTCCAATAACAACAACCTCGCAGGGGTCGGACTTGGATGGAAGGGAGATCAGGCGAATATTAGGATGGGAGGGGATGGGCCCGGCGCAAGAAATGGATTGGCCATCAGGGAAGTAGGGGATGCCACATTATTGAAAATAGACGAAGTTTCGGGAGTGCTAAACCTCACATCTGACTATGACACTATTTGTATAGGGAAATGTTAACTGGACTTATCCCGCCGCTTTACTTTATAAGCGGCGGGATAGAGCATGTCAGTGGGAAGTTTATATCCTTTGTGAAAGATATTTCTGGGCAATGCGGTCCGCTTCTCCTTTAAGAGGAGCCCACCACTTTTCGTTTTGCTTATACCACTCGATAGTCTCTTCAAGTCTTTCATCTAGACTCCTCTGTGGCTCGAATCCCAGTTCAGTCCTTGCTCTACTGAAGTCCATAGCATATCTCTTATCATGTCCTTTTCGGTCTCCGACATGAACGAGCAAGTTCTCAGATTTGCCTAGTACCTTTAATATCTTAAGCATGAGATAGAGATTTGGCTTCTCACCATGTCCTCCCAAGATGTATGTTTCTCCGAGTTGGCCTTTTTTAAGTATCAATTCGATCCCTTGGCAATGGTCTTCGACATGAATCCAGTCTCTGACCTGCATGCCATCTCCGTAAACCGGAATTTCTTCATTGCAAATGGCTCGGGTTATTGCCAATGGAATAAGCTTCTCGGGGAAACAATACGGACCATAGTTGTTCGAACAATTGGAGATAGTCGCTTTTATTTTGTAAGTATTGATATAAGCTCTTACGAGATGGTCTGAAGAGGCTTTGGAAGCGGAGTAAGGACTTCGAGGATCATACGAGGTTTTTTCGCTAAACATAGCGTTCGGGTCATTTAATGGAAGTTCTCCGAAAACCTCATCGGTGGAAATATGATGGAGGCGAATCTCCGGATGCTTACGCAAAACCTCTAAGATTCTTAGTGTCCCAATCACATTTGTCATTACAAAGGTTTCTGGATTGGAGATGCTTCTATCAACATGCGTTTCCGCTGCAAAGTGTACCACTGTATTTATATCATTCTCGACCAAGGTGCTTTGGAAAAGTTTATCATCAAGGATATCTCCCTGAATGAATGTAAAATTAGGGCTTGAAAATAGTTCTAGTAAGTTCTCTTTGTTCCCGGCGTATGTAAGTTTGTCGTAAACAATTATTTTGTCTTCTGGATGCCGCTTCGACCAATATCTTGCGAAATTGGAACCAATAAACCCCGCTCCGCCAGTAATGAGTATATTCATGGGAATAGATCGAATTAATTATGTTGGACTTATTATACATTAAAAGGGGAAGAGTAATTATGAGGAGTTAGGAGATTAGAGTTAAGAGTTGGGAATAAGAATTCGAGGTCGTGAGTTCAGGGTTCGGTATGAGGTGTGCAGAAGTAATATGATGAGATTACTTGTTAATATTCGCCCAATGCGCCGTCATTGTCATTCCTGCGGAAGCAGAAGCCTGTCAGCATGGTTCTCTTCTTTGCTGAACTTCCACCCATATTCGTCCAACGCAGCCTTTTGTCATTCCTGCGGAAGCAGGAATCCACTCCCCACTGAACTCCTAACTCTAATCTCTTAACTCTTCTTTTAAAAAGTCCCTTAGCATCTCCTCCCATTTCCGGATTTTAGGGAATTTGGTGTTTATTAGGATCGAGATATTGGGGATTTTAGCTTCTCTATTGAACTTGTCTAAAGTAGTATCCTTGACGGGGGTAGAAATATCAGACAGTCTGAGTATCTCTTTTGCAAACTCATTGCGTGTGCAGGAGCCTTCACCACTGAAATGGTAAATCCCTCCTTTAGGTTGATGCTCTATAAGGTGAATTATCCCTTTAGAAAGGTCTTCTACATAAGTTGGGCTTACAACTTCATCGGTGACAACCTCCAGAAATTCTTTCTCCCGTGCAAATTGCAAGATTTTAGCTATGAAGTTCGTTGCTCCTTGGCCAAAGAGAGCGGAGGTCCTCACGATATACGCAAGGGGCGATTGTCGGACAAAGTCAGACGAACTTAGGCCTCCGTATAGCTCAATTAGATTCGCTTCTCCTTCAGCTTTTGTCTGCCCATACTTGTTTAAGGGAGAGTAGGGAGTGTGATCTTCCTTATATCCCTTAGGATTGTTCTCTCCAAATACGTAGTCAGTTGAGATATGAATTAATCCTACGTTTTTTTCTCTACAGACTTCTCCTAAGTATTTCAAAGCGGTGGCATTTACTTTCCTTGCAATTTCGTACTGCTTTGGGTCTTCACATGCTTCAACGTTTGTATAGGCCGCACAATTAACAACAAAACTAGGTTTCCACAATTCCACATGGTGTAGTATGGAAGCCTTGCTGGTAATATCAATGCCATCCACATCGGCAATATCGGAAGTCTTGACTTTGAATTGCGCTCTTTGTAGGTTTTTCACCAGTGTACTTCCGAGCAATCCATGGCTGCCTATAACCAAGATATTTTGTTCATTCATAATATTATTTGCGTGAAATTAATTTGTTGAAATCTTCCCAGCTGTATCTATTTGGATTTTGGGGAGAATACTTTTGGAGTCTCGGTTCGCAAAAAATTGTATCCTCAAGAACCTTGTAGCGATGGAAGATATATTTGGGTAAAATAATATTGTCGTCAAATTCAGACATGGCCTCAATATGATTGCCACGCATATTTATAACAACTTTATTGGCGCCGTTATCGACAAAGGCCAAACCTAATAAGGCATACCAG
>CAYVIR010000117.1:2922-3626 GCA_964451645.1 uncultured Candidatus Saccharibacteria bacterium
ATTCCGTGCATCTCAGGTAATTCTACAACTTCACTTTTCCCTGTGAGATCGGTACATGTAAATTCTAACCTTCCTTTTAAAACGTATACGTACTGAGGATCATAAGAGGGATCGCCCTCTTTGTGAAAATGGCCGTCCGGGTTGTCTCCCTTCTTTCGATAGAAAACCGGCATCTCTACAACTCTCATAGTTGTAAAGTCTAAATTAATAACAGGACCCTTCTCGTCCCCTTTGTTTTCAAACTCGAAAATTTTAATCATAGTGATTATCCGTTATGTGGACCCCAAATTTCTTCGAGGACGCAATTCCATGTGAATTTATATTCGTCAGCGGCATCATATGGATGTGACTGGTAATTTACAACAATACTTTCTGTATCGCCTAACGCTTTCCATCCATGAATGATTCCAGGGGGAATCTTTAAAAAACGAGGAATACCGGCCCCCATAATTACATAATTGGCCTTCCCGAATGTAGGGGAGCCTTCTCGAACATCCGCCAATGAGACCTGAAGTTTACCTCGGGTAACAGTAAATTGATCGGTGTGAATAGCATGTAAATGCCAACACTTCACAACTCCAGGGTCAGTAGCGCTTTGATAACTGTGTGTAGAATTGATTACGGTGCCGTTTTTGAACTCGGGCCAGGCTGTACTCCAAAGCTCCGTGACATCGCCTCTATCATCTACAATGGCCTTGAGTTCT
>CAYVIR010000118.1:0-3585 GCA_964451645.1 uncultured Candidatus Saccharibacteria bacterium
TGGCCACAGTATAGGTATGAACCCCCCAATGTATTTCCCAGATATCGTAACTAGGCTTCGGGAGGGCACTGCCGGCGAGTTTAAAACCTATGGGATTATTATCTTCTAGGCTACTGCCGATATATCTGTAGTCAATCAAAAAGTTTAGAGCGGGCACAATAAATGTATTCCACAGTTCGGTAATCAGATCTAGATCCTCGTAGTGCAGATAGTATTCGAGCAGTGCTATTATTACAATGGCTGTTTCGTCCTCCTGTATAGGTAGTTGCTCGTTACCGTAACGATCAATCCATGTATGCCAACTGATTCCTATACCTTTTGAAATATCCGAGTAATACTTGTGATGTAAAAATCCTTCCTTAGTAATCACTTTCGAACAAAACCGGAAGAAATTGCTGGCTAGTTCAGGATAACCCGCTTTAATGAAGGCCATAGCGGCATTAGCTCCATCACGTGGCCACATATATGAATATGAATCTTTCCCGCCCTGTTTTACGAATTCCGAATCGTTTGCAGCAACAATTGCACCGTTATTGTCCGTCTGTGTACGCATTATTAAGAGCGATCTTGAATAGAACTCTTCTAATTTCTTATTAAGTTCATCTGTTTTGAAAAGTGTAAAACCGGTCTTTGGTTTCAGCCAGTTCTGCCAGTAAAACCCGGTATTATTCTGAAGTTCTTTCAGATCGGTCTTCCGTATGAAGTTCGATAGTTCCGTTATTGACTGATAATTCGGTCCACATAATATGAAATATTCGACCCAAGTTTCCCCACTTCCTGCCAATTTAATTTGAAAAGAAATACAGGATTGAGTAGTTCCGGTTGAGACAGGATTGAAGAAAAGGTCGCCTTTGCCATCTGGTACGGCTCCTTGGCCATTGTTATCAGAGGGAGAGGAACATGTAAATTGATGAATATCCTCTTTAGCACCTATCCCTAGGTATGTATTTTTTTTGTAGTGGCACATAATCTTTGCAGGTTCGTACCAAGTTGCTGTGTTTCCGCTATCATCCTCTCTCATATAAAAATTGTGCTTAAAATACATTGTAAATTCCCGGTATTCTGCGGAAAGATTTCTTATTGTTATCCTGCGTACAAAGATATCCTTATTCTGGACGACGAAATCCTCAAATTGTAATTCAAGTCCAAGTAATTCGCTTTTCGCGGTAGAGTCCCCGACGAGGGAGTTGTCGAAATAGTGAGGTTGAAAAGTGAAATAATCGTGATTAAGATAGTATCGATTATTGTTAATTACAAAAAAAATCTCATTTGCTTGTTGACTGAGATGATTTGCTTCGCCAACGAATGGCCAGTAAAAGTCCTTGATGTTCAATGTGTCATCAATATTTACTAATGTTGATCCATTTCCAAGGACTAGGCTAGTTGACATTATTGTTTGCGGTAGATTTTAAATGATAGAACGTTTCAAGAATGGTCGCAACACTCCAAGCCTGGGATAGACAGCCGCCAGGCATTAAGGATTCTGAAGAAAAAACCTCAGGTATATAGGTCAGCTCTCCCTTCGCTAAATGATCCTGAAATTCCTTTAGCTTGTCATAAACATATTTTTTTGCTGGACCGGAATAATGATAAGTCTTAAGATAGGCCATAAGGTAAAAGCCCAGCAGAAATGGCCATATTGTTCCTTGATGATAAGCTTCGTCTCTTTGCTTTTGATTACCTGTATATAAGCTGTGATAATTCATATCTTCCTTGGGTAGTGTTTGAAGCCCTACTGGCGTAAGCAGTTTTCTTTCTAATGTTGCGAGTATCATTTTGCTTCGTCTATTGCCTATTAAATTGAATGGTAAATATAAGGCGATGACCTGATTAGGTCTTATCGTCCCCTCCTTGAATTCATCCCGAATAACATCGTATAGACAGTTAGTAGACTTGTTCCAATAAAACTTTTCAAAGTTCCTCTCTATCAATACCTTTAGTTCTTTTAATCTTGTCAGGAAAGTCCTATCATTTAACTTTTCCTTTAAATTAATCATAACTCGGATGTAGTTGTACCACAGTGCTTGTATCTCTACGGCGCATCCACTTCTATCTATTACTGGCTTTTCGTCTATTTTTGTATCCATCCAGGTCATGGCCTCCTTATAGTTTCCATCGTATAAAAAGCCATCTTTAGTTATGACAATTTTGTTTACCCCTTTTTCCATTGCTATTAATATATTTTCAAGTTTTGGGAGCAATTTCTCTATAAAATTAAAATCACCTGAGATATGTGTATATTCATAGGCACGAAGAACAAACCAGAAAACACTATCTAAGGAATTAAATTTGTCTTTAATACTTCTTCGATTCGGTAAAAGTCCTGTTTCAAGATGTCGGCTCCATGTTTCAATAACCTCTTTTGCGAAAGCAAGTTGATTGGTTGTCAAACACAAACCCTTCAAGGAAATAAATGTGTCCCTTGACCATTCATCAAACCAATGAAGGCCGGCTACTAGCCCTGTGTCGGTGACATCCGATATCTGAAAATGTGCTGATTGATATAGGCAGGTCTCTTCTAATTTCTCCAGGCCATAAAAAGTCTTGTTGCTATTTAATCGTGGTTCTTTTGGCGATTTGACTGATTTTTCTATATTTATCTTCAATGGCATTTCGTTGAAGGCAAAAGAAATCGACAGCTCGGTTTGCCCTGAGAGAAAGACCTGATCAAAAAATCCCGGGGTGAGAAGATTTTCAAAATGTTCATAACCTCTTTCTTTTTCATCAGGATAGAAAAAGTCATAATACATCTCCTCTTTGGATATAAAGTGTACTTTAGGTGCAGTTACAAAAAGAAAATTATAATCGTCTAGTTTAAATTTAATACCATTTAAATTCTCTTCGATCCCAATATGACTGGGAAGAGAATTTATTTGATGTATACTGCGAAATCCTATAAAAGGCTTTATCCTTAAAACTCCTATATCATTAGATTTGATCCGATAGGTAATTGTTACAAGGTTTTTGTGTTTTTCAAGGGACATTGTTTTAATTACCTCTGCTCCGGGGAGTGAAAAGTGCCATTTAGGATTCGGTTTAAATAAGAACTGGTTGAGATATTTGTATTCCGGAGGAATTATAGCCTCATTTTTGAAAATACTTCGTGAAAGCGGATAACTATTGTTTTTAATATTGATTGTGTCCTCAATTCTATTTAAAACATTTCTCTTTTCAAGACCTCCAGTGCCGGCTATTAACAGGCCATGGTATTTCCTTGTGTTACCGTAAAGATAATTACTGGACGAGTAGCTGCCATTTACATTAGTAATCAAATACTCGTTTTTATATGAGCCGTACTTGTAGCTCATTTCTGGAGTTGTTGATAATTAGTCAGATTTTTCAGTTTCTGTCCAAAGTCACTCAGAACATTCATATAATTTATATATGCTTCATAAGGTGAATCGTAGGGACTGAAATACTTGTGAATGTCGCCGTCGTTCCAATACTTAGTGGACATATAGTAAAAATGATCGGATGTCTGTAATTTCCTCCAGGTCTCAATCAGGTCTCTCCTTTTAAATTTTCCGTTTAAAGTATCGATAGCTCTATTGACTAGAGGTTCAAAATTATATAATTGGTCTGCCG
>CAYVIR010000119.1:0-3554 GCA_964451645.1 uncultured Candidatus Saccharibacteria bacterium
TTTTTCAATTATCGGTCTTAAGTGTCGAAAGAATAATGTTAGAACAAGAGTGGTAATGTGTTCTCCGTCTACGTCGGCATCATTCATGAGGATAATCTTATGATATCGTACCTTTTCGACATTCATTGTGTCAGAAATGCCTGTTCCTAAGGCGATTATTAACTCTTTTATCTCCTTATTGTTCATTATTTTATCAAGCCTATATTTCTCCGTATTCAAAGGCTTCCCTCGAAGAGGAAATACTGCCTGAGTATTTCGGTCACGTGCTTGCTTGGCTGAACCTCCTGCGGATTCCCCCTCGACAAGAAATAATTCTGAGGCGACAGGATCTTTGCTTGAACAATCTGCTAGCTTCCCGGGCAAACTTCCTCCGTCTAGTGCCCCTTTCCTTATGACTGCATCTCTCGCCGCTTTGGCTGCTTTGCGTGCTTTATTTGATAGTACTGCCCTACTGATTATATTCTTTGCCTCCTGGGGGTTTTCTTCTAAGAAGGTCTTCAAGGAGTCTTCTACAACCTTCCTGACTGCCTGTGTCACTTCAGGGTTATTAAGTTTGATTTTTGTTTGGCCTTCAAATTGTGGGTCATGAATTTTAACGGAAACTATAGCCGTGAGGCCTTCTCGAGTATCGTCCCCACTAAGCTTGAGATCCTTATCTTTCTCTGAGGTTATACTTGGGAGATAGTCATTTAGGCTTTTTGTGAGGGCTATTCTAAACCCTGAAAGATGTGTACCTCCTTCAGGATTGTGTACATTATTTGCAAAGGCCAATACCCTTTCCTGAAGGTCAGTAGTGTATTGCAATGAGACCTCTACGTCTACATTATCCTCTGACTTATGTACATAGAAGATTTTCCTATTCACAGGTTTAAAACTAGCATTTATCTGTTTAATGTAAGATTTCATGCCATTCTCGAAGTAAAAGCTGTAGTGTCTAGGAAGGTTTATATCGGCTATTCTATCCTCATCCGACCTACTATCAATGACTGAGATACGAACCCCGGCAGTCAGGTAAGCTTGTTGACGGAACCTCGTATGCAACCTTTTAAGACTGAATTCCGTGGATGAGAAGATATCTGTATCAGGCAGGAAGGTAATTCGCGTACCAGTAAGTTTGGTATCGCCAATTGTTTTGACAGGATGAATCGGTTTACCTATCTTGTATTCCTGAAGGTAATGTTTGCCATCTTTAAAAACCTCTGCTTTCATCTGTTTACTGACGGCATTTACCACTGACAGCCCAACGCCATGTAGCCCGGAAGATACTTTATACGAAGATTCATCAAACTTCCCTCCTGCATGAAGCGTTGTGGCAGCAATTTCAAGTGCGCTGATACCTTTTACCGGGTGAATATCTACGGGTATGCCTCTTCCATTATCATATACATATACGGAGCCATCGGCATTTAAACAAATTTCAATGAGGTTAGCATATCCTCCAAGTGCTTCATCGATCGAATTGTCAACGATTTCATATATAATATGATGAAGTCCAGTTACATCCGAGTCCCCTATGTACATAGCAGGCCTTTTTCTTACAGCCTCTAGTCCTTCCAGAATAGTAATCGATGAGGCATTGTAGGAACTATCGGTTTTTAGCATTTACAAATGTAATTAGACAAAGAAGCTATTCTAGCATAATTAATTATATTGCCACAATTCATCGCAGATTAATACAAGTAAAGCTATTGAAGGTTAATAATTAAGTTCTCTAAGGCCAGTCGCCTGGAAGTATTGTGGAGAACCATAGTATATGTCTTTTCGGCTAGGTCGATGTTCTCACGTATTCTTTGATCGGACATGTCTTCTAAAAGTGCCTGTTCCAAATCTATGAGTAAATTTCTAAGAAGGGTTTTAATTTGTTGATTACGTATAAAGTTATCTTTAATATCGAGTACAGAAGAAATATATTGAAATTGCTCAACCTTTGTTAATCCTAGCAAGCTTTCCGAATCCGTTTGTTCACATTGGCTTACATCATGGATAATTTCGCATCTGGACTGTATAGTAGGTAGTAAAAGATGTTGATTGAAAGTAGTGAGTACTGTGTGGCAACCTTCGTTTGGTTCTTCAAGTTCTTTAAGGATGGAATTTTGGGCCTCGATTGTAAGAAGTTCAGCATTCGGAATTACCGCAAGTTTATTCTTGCCGCTATATGGTTTGACTGTCATCCATTTCTTTAGTTTTCTAGTTTTATCCACTCCAAGAGATTGTTTGTCATTGTCTGGTTCAATTATTAGGTAATCAGCTGAGTTAATTTCTATTTGTAAACTTTCTCTTATTTCTTTCAATTTCGTGTTTATGAAAGTTTCTTTCTGCGAAGATAAAATATATGATTTGGACATATCTACAGGATGAAAATATAAACTTTACGTTAGAAATAATTTCTAAATACAGGTAGAATATTTATTCTATCATCTTTCGATTTGAAAACTCTAAAATAATTTATAATGAACAATCCGACTGCCCAGTCTGGCGAACAACCTACCGCAAACCCCTCTTCTTCGGGAAATAATAACTTCTATCTGCAACAGAATGAGCTTGTTAGAAAGCTCATCGAGAAAAAACTAATCTCAGAAGACCAGTATCAGCAAGCGAAGGTGAAGGCTCTGACTTTGGGAAAAGATATTGAGAAGATACTGATCGATGATAAGGTGATTTCCTCTCAAGACTTTTATAAGGCAAAAAGTGAAGTTTACAATATCCCTTTTATAAATATTGCTGAGAAAAGAATTCCACTAGAAATTCTGAATACTTTTAGCAAAGATATCGCCAAGAAAAATCAAGCCATTGCTTTTGAGGAGACTCCTGATACCGTGCGTGTTGCAATGGTTGATCCACTTGATATCCAAAAAGTGCGTTTTCTTACCACGATTATCGGGAAGAGGATTGAGCCTTATTTTACCGATCCTGCTGCTATTAAACTTGTGGTTGACGGCCGGTATGGTGCCCAGATAAACGATGAAGTAGATGAGGCCATGGAGGATGTTGCAGATATTGTAGACGTAACTGGGGAAGGAGAGTTAGGAAATGAAGATCTATCTTCTGCTCCAGTCGCCAAAATAGTCAATATGATATTAGAATATGCTGTGAAGCATAAAGCTTCTGATGTCCATATTGAACCCCGGGAATCGGAGATTATTGTAAGATACAGGATGAGCGGTGTCCTATCTGAGAAGCTGACCTTCCCCAAGAAACTCGATAAACCTGTTGTAGCTCGTATAAAAATACTTTCAAACCTAAAAATAGATGAACATAGAATCCCTCAGGACGGCAGATTTCAGGTAAAAATGGAGGAATATCTTGTGGATGTACGTGTTTCTATCATGCCATCCGTATATGGAGAGAAAGTTGTATTAAGATTATTGGAAAGAGGAGGAAATACAATAGAATTTGATGGTACAGGAATTAGAGGCCAAGCGAAGAAGGATTTTCTTGAATCTTTAGTCAAAACACAAGGTATTATTTTGGTAACTGGCCCGACTGGGAGTGGAAAAACTGTAACTTTAGCATCCTCTCTTAGAATTATTAATAAGCCAGAAGTAAATATTATT
>CAYVIR010000120.1:0-3501 GCA_964451645.1 uncultured Candidatus Saccharibacteria bacterium
ATGAATGGTTCCCTTGGCTTTGAAGCTTTTCCTCACAAATGTCTCCCACTACCACCTGTCTTACATATTCTGGCCTCGATTTGGAAGGGCTAAAGAAGGGTTCTGAATTAATGGGAATCTGTATGGATATATCTGCTTCGTAATAGGTTGCACGGTCAAGAGATCCACATTCACCTTCTAGTTTATTCCCAATTTTTAACGTACAGACGGGATTCTCGAAACCCCCATCATGGGATTGGTTAAAGTCAATGTCATCAAGCAAATTAGCACCAGCAGCACAATATTCTGCATATGGATTGCATTCTTCACTTGAGGAGGAACTAGGAGGAGAACTAGGCTGTGGACTATATGGAGGCAAATCGGAAGGAGGAGTGTTAATTCCCTGAATGTTGATAGAACTATTACAGCTAGCTCCTTGTGTCTGTCCTCCTGGGATTGATTTCTCAACCTCGGCTTTAAAATCTAAGTTCCCCTGATACTCGTTGATAACTTTGAAGAATATAAGAGCAGGGTATGAAAGCTGATTACAGGCAAAAAGCCCATCATTCGATAATGGCCGGCAGTTGCCGGAATACTCTACAAGTTGTATGTTGTTATTGGCGAGATAGGGCCGTATATCTATAGTCAAAGTGGTTTGATTATTCGCACTTCTGGTATCCACTTTGAAGACATAAGAGAGATTAGAACCGCTGCCAGAGTAAGAAAAGCTAGAATTGCATGATAAGGCAGGAATGTCGGTTGGAATAGGAGTTGGACTAGGTGGCTCAGGAACCGAAGTCGGAAGTGGAGTAGGACTTGGCGGTTCGGGTGCCTGTGCAAGTAAGTCCGAAATTTCTGTGGTTATAAAATTAATATTGGAGTCGATACCGGGAGTTATATTTGTGCTGTTATTATCGTTCCCAACGTTGGAAAGCAAAAAAGAGCCTAAAACCAATAATACCAAACTTAGTGGCAATAAAAGAACTATTCGAACTTTATCAATCCGACGAATTTTCATTAATTTATTCTACTTTAAAATTTCTTTTACTTGAAGTGATTAAAATACTAAAACTCATTTAAATTACATCATAAATTGATTAGACTATTAATAGCGAAACTATGTGTTAGCAATCAGCTTCTTTGTCTGCTATAATTATTATTAATTGAAAAATATGAATAGTTATAATGTTGACAGTTTTGGTGGATCAAGTGTTTTCACTTGGACTCATAAATATCTGTGTCAAGTACTGACAAGCGGGCTTAGTCCCGTAGTCAAAAATCCACTTTTGGTTCAGGCATTACATAAAATTCAGAGAGATGATTTTGTCCCGGAATCATGTAAAAACGAAGCATTTCAGGATATTGATGTTGAGATCGAGAAAGGAGAATTTCTCAATAAGCCTACACTAATTGCTGAAATGTTGGAGCTTTTAGAAATAAAAGAGTCTGGGAAGTATTTGGATATTGGAACCGGGACAGCATGGCTTGCCGCTCTTATTGGTTGTGCAGTCGGTCCAAGGGGGGTTGTCTACTCCATGGAGAGAATTGAATCTATAGCAAGAAGAGCAGTAGGGAATATTAGAAAGTATCCTGATCTTGCAAATGTAATGATAATATTTCGTGATGGCAGCAATGGTTTGCCGGAATATGCTCCTTACGATGGAATTCATGTCTCTGTAGCCATGAATGAGATACCGGTAATTCTCAAAAGTCAACTAGCCATAGGAGGGAGAATGGTAGCACCTACATTACAGAAGGATGTCCGACTTGTTGTGAGATTGAGTCAAAATGAATATCGCGAGTCGGTACATCCCGGTTACTATTTTGACCCTATGAAAGAGGGGGTAGTATTGAATTCTCAAGTCTTAAGCAGTGGAAATTAGTTATTAAATATACAAGATGGATGATTACAACCCATTCGGTCCTTTCGGAAATGCTGATGATCCGTTCAATCAATTCTCAAGTTATCAAGGGCCGTCCGAGAGAATCGACATAACCCAACTCTTTTCAGAAAGAACAAAACATGTTTTACAGGCTGCCGCGGGTATTGCTGTTGAGTACAAGCAACGAAATATTGATACAGAGCACCTTCTGTTAGCGCTCATCGATGGAGATGATCTTACCGAGAAATTTTTGAAAGACTTGGGAATAGACAAAACTCAGCTACAAGAATATATAAGATCACTTGTAAGCGAGGGCAATTCTGAGTCTACAAGTATTGGAATTACCCCACGTGCAAAACAAATCTTGCAACTGGCATTTCAAGAGGCACGTGAACTGGGACACAATTATATTGGCACTGAGCATCTCATACTTGGCATATTACGCGAAGGGGAGGGGCTTGCTTATCAAGTTATGAAGAAATATGGGATATCTCACCCTCAGGCTAGACAGGCAGTTATCAAACTTGTAGGAGAGGGAGATAGAGAAGGCGAGAAAATTAAATCACAATCGCTTACTCCTGAGTTAGATAAGTATTCAAAAGACCTTACTGAAATAGCACTTCAAGGAAAGATTGACCCCGTGGTTGGAAGAGCTGATGAAATTACCCGAATAATCGAGATTCTCTCGAGAAGAAAGAAGAATAATCCGGTATTAATAGGTGAACCTGGTGTGGGAAAGACAGCTATCGTCGAAGGCCTTGCCCAAAGAATAGCAATGGGAAATGTCCCGGATATTTTAAAGGACAAAAAAGTAAAAGCCTTGGATTTAGGATTACTGGTTGCGGGTTCAAAGTTTAGAGGGGAATTTGAAGACCGGGCTAAAAAATTAATTAATGAATTGGAAAAGGCAGAGAGGGAAATCATACTATTTATCGATGAATTGCATACGATTGTAGGATCAGGTGCCAGGGAGGGAGAACTCGACCTTGCCAATATGATTAAGCCTGCACTTGCCCGAGGGGAGCTTCAAGTAATAGGGGCCACTACTTTAAATGAATATAAAAAGTATATTGAGAAAGATGCGGCATTAGAAAGAAGATTTCAGCCTATTCTCGTTGATGAGCCCAACGTAGAGCAGACTATTGAAATTTTAAGGGGAATTAGAGATCGGTACGAAGCACACCACAGAATAAAAATTTCTGACGAAGCATTAATATCGGCTTCTAAGTTGGCTGATAGATATATTAAAGATAGATTTCTGCCGGATAAAGCTATCGATGTGGTAGATGAAGCAGCGAGCAAAGTCCGCCTTAGAGTGACTGCCGAACCGGAAGAGTTGAGGACGATGAAGCTTGAGGTAGAGAAAATGGGAAGAGAAAGAGAGAGCTTGACACGAACAAACGACCATAAAGAAGCTGCCGAATTAAAGGTAAAAATTGAGCAGAAGAAAGAAAGAATGAAACCTATTGAAGAAGAATGGAAAAGGAGAATAGGTACTGGAGCGCCTGAAGTCACGATAGAAGATATAAATGAAGTAATTTCGAAGATGACTGGTATTCCGGTTACTGGGTTGAAACAAGAAGAAAAGGCCGACCTACTTAAATTAGAGGGAAGATTACATCAGAAGATAGTTGGCCAG
>CAYVIR010000121.1:0-1861 GCA_964451645.1 uncultured Candidatus Saccharibacteria bacterium
GAAGGATCGCAAAAGCACGCTGTGCACCTGATGCATCTGTGGCTTTCATGGCTTCAAACGAAAGGAGCTTTATCGCCGTAAGCTTGTGAATAAATTTTGAGTTAATAGTTTTAGTCATAACAAACTCTATTAATTATGATGATTATACAGGACCGAAGCAATTGCGACACTTTTAGTTCTGAATTAAGAATATTAAGAATACCTAGATTGTCGTCACTGAAAGTAGTGAATTTATGTTACTAATGTTAAAATTAAAATCTATTTTAAGGTTTAGCAACGAGTCCAACAAGTGACCCCATTCGTTAACGAACGAGGAGTTTATACGACGAAGTGAGCTTAGGAATGAGAGGTCCCGGTTTGCGGGACCACCCCATCTAGAAAATCAACTTGAAAGAAGTGATAGTTAGATTTTCTGACGACCCACAAAAGAGTAGCTTTGTACGGAACCTAACCAAGGCATTTTATTGAGTCAGAAAATAGGTAGGTCTGCCTAAGCTTTTCAGCCAGTGACTGATCAGTCTTTAACCGAAGCCATGACAGGCTACCCCATGATCTACTATCCGGTATAAAAGAATGTACTTAGGAATCTTATCTCTAAATATCTCCTTGCAGAACTTATATTGAAAGGGAGTCAAAGAGCATATCTACTATAGGACTTACTAACCATGTTCTCATTCCTAAGAATTTTGCTGGCATGATATCTTGAACTGGGGAGTCCCCGATCATTATTACTTCGAATGGTTTTACACTATAATCTTCACAAATTTTTTCCAAATTCGATAGTGATGGCTTAGATTCTAAAAATTCTTCTTTCCCGTAAATCTTATCAAATATTCCACTATCTACACCCGTAACACTAAAGAAATCTAAAACGAAGGAACTATATTGGCTTGTATAGACGACACATTTCATATCTTGTTGAGATGTTTTAATCTGTGAAAGAGTATTGAGAAGTGGACGATTAGGAATTAATAACAATTTTAGCTTTTCATAAAACTTCTCTGAGAAATTATGGATCTGTTTTTTACTTCCTCGAATAATACCGACTGAATTCATCTTTTCCAAAGCGTACCTAGTAATCTCTTTGTAATCCGTACACCGATTAAGCTCGTAATATTGGTCTATCAAAACTAGAAACGTGTAGTGTGCAGACTTATTAAACTCCATACCTTCAAGCTTACACAGCGTTTTGAATGTAAGAATTTTTGTCGCATTTAGATCATGTATCGGGCCATCAAAGTCAGAAATTATTAATTTAATATTATTAATTTTATTTAGCTCTATCATGATTTCGTGTAAAGATTTCTACCAATTTATCTGCATGTACTTCCCAAGTATAGCCAGATTCAATTGTTTTTCTCGCATTAGAACCGATCTGCCTGGTTATCCCTGGATTACCCAGCAGGAAATTAACTTTAGTTGCTAAATCTTCTGTGTCGTTAGGGCTGATGAGAATACCATTATTCCCATTTACGATAACATCTTCGTTCCCATTTCCTGTAGTAGTGACTACAGCTTTCCCACTAGCCATAGATTCGAGAACAACACCCATCAGACCCTCCCCTTGCCTTGATGGGAATACACAAATATCAGCACTATGATATAACTCTTGCAATCTTTCTGGACCAACAATTCCTAAAAAGTTCACCTTCTCAGTTAATCCTAACTCACCTGCTATTCTTTCTAAATTCATTCTTTCCGGACCATCTCCCGCAAATACTAATCTGGCTTCTGGATAATTTTCCGCTATATTTCTGAATGATTGTATTAACACATCAGGACCTTTACGTTCAATTAGCCTACCTGCATACAATATCATCTCAGTAGGATCCCGATGTTCAGAAATATCTACCGGGGGAAG
>CAYVIR010000121.1:1871-3478 GCA_964451645.1 uncultured Candidatus Saccharibacteria bacterium
TCCAGTATGGAGTAAATCCGGTACCCGCTGATCATCCATGTATTGTGACCAATGTTTTTGAACCTCTCTACTAATTGCCAATACCGTATCATACATTCGGATCATCGGCTTACCATTTTGTAATACGTACGGAGGATTCCCTAGCAAATATACAATATTATTTCCTCTATGAATCTTAAATAAGCCATCAGGTGAATAGTAATGCATTACGTTATCTGGAGAAATATCACCAATAGTTTGAGCTGCTGCAGAAGCAAAGGCAAAGCTTTCTGTTGGCCATACATCCTCGTCCTCTTCAGGATCAGCTTTTAGAAGATCCTCCATATCAGCTGGTAATCGAACTTCGTGAATTCTTACAGGTGTAGACAATTTTGCATTTCTTTCTAGGAAATCGAGATACAAAGGGGAATAGTTACCGAAAGGTAACTGGCGAGTTACCAAATCAACAAGACAACCTTTCAAAGCAAGATAATATGCTTCTTGCATAGGAATTCTCTCTCCTCCTCCTGTGTACCAGGATATACGTGGTGATACTATTACTGTTCTTAGTGGTTCCATTAGTCTAGTTCTGGTTTAGAATTGATTTCCAATAATTGTTTGATTATCATTTCACCTGATTTATTCTGAAGTAACATGACCGTCTTCTGTAAATCATCCACATCTATAAATGTTCTTTCCACAGTCTCAAATCCATTCTCCCTTGGGACAAATGAACCCATCTTTTTTATCTTACATATATATCTGCCATGCTGGAACATGGAAACACAACTATTTCCATCTAAGAATTTCACTAAAACAGTACCTAATAGCTTAATATCTTCTACTTCTATCTGTGCTTCTTCCAGTGCCTCACGTTTCAGTGCGTCTATTGGGAACTCCCCCAAATCCGAACCACCACCAACAAGGCTGAAAAAATCCTCATCATAATCTCTTACAACACAGACTTTTCCATTCTTATCAAAACACACAGCCATCACTTGGGTTACAGGAACGTTCTCAAATTGAACGTTTGGATGATAACTAAAATCAATCTTATATTTTTTAGATTTAAAATAAGTTTGTACAAAATTGAAGATTTCAGACATCTGTGTTCCATCACTTCTGTTTGACAAGAGTTCTTGAGCTTCTCTAAATTTAAAAAGTCCTCGACTGCTTGTATCCATTGGTGTCCAATTATGCTCAACCTTTTCAACAAAAGAAATCGTCACTGGCATTATACTTTTGGCTGGAAACTTTGAATTAGTTAAATCACCCTCTTTTATAGCAAGGATATATCCAACTACCTCAATATTTGAAATATAAATACCAGCTTCCTCGTACGATTCCCTTTTTAATGCTTCTTCCCATTTCTCATCCTGTTCAACTTTGCCACCCAATGCATTCCAGCCTACTTTTATATCATTCGCTAAAACGACTTGATCCCCTATGAATGAAAATGTAAACGGAGTAGTTATTGGAATATCGTTTGGTAGTACTTTTGTTTCGACAAACTGAAAGCTTGACTTAATAGTTCCATCCACTTTCATTTTTACCGAGTAGTTATTCATTATAGTTTTTCTCTAATTAAGTTATTATATACCTCAATATTTTGCACGTATTCAGTTCTT
>CAYVIR010000122.1:0-3476 GCA_964451645.1 uncultured Candidatus Saccharibacteria bacterium
TACTTTAGCAAAATAACAATATGAAATTTGTTTTAGATTAAATATTCCTCTGTATTCCAAAACAATTCCGATCTCATTTATTACATCAATTTCACATCCAACCTCTTCTAAACATTCACGTTTTAATGCAACAATTTTGTCTTCACCCCTCTTTATCCCTCCTCCCGGAATTTTATAGTAATTCTCACTAGTCACATGTAGTAGAGCAATTAGTCCCATTTTGTCTACTACAACTGCTCTACTAGCTTCGCGAACTTTGTAATTTTTTACTTCTTCTTCAGAGACTTTTTCGGGATTTATAAACTTGATTGTTCTCATATCTAACCATTTATAAATAATTACTTATGCATCTTTCTATCTTTGGCATAGATTTCTCCTGATCAGTTGAAGATGATCGAGATATGGTCCTTCCACTCTTCCGATTGCCTTATTCCAAGATCCGAAAGATCGACATCTTTCCATCCAGAGGAAATATGTTTTTCATTGTCTGTGGTTGTACTCTGAACAAAGTAGGCCAGGTTTATGGGCATAGGATAGTAATTAGCTCTGTTTCGTTATATTATATACCAAGGATTACTAGTAATCTATTAATTTTAAATTTAGGCCTTACACAATGGAAACCATTGGAGACAAAATTAAGAAACTGATCAAAGAGAAGGATATGACTCAAGAGGAGCTTGCAAGGAAGGCGGCTATCCCCTATGCAACATTACTTAAAATTATGAATGGAAGTGTTCAAAATCCAACTGTTAAGACAATGCAAAAACTAGCCATGGCACTTGAAGTTTCAATAGATGAGTTGTTAACCAAATTAACAAATGAATAAATCACAATTATCCGAAACCGACATCCGCACTAAATTTATTACTCCAGCTATCCAAAATGCTGGTTGGGATATTCAAAAACAGGTGCGCGAAGAGGTTCATTTCACTGACGGCCGAATCATTGTAAAAGGAGAGACAGTAAAGCGAGCAAAAGGGAAAAAGGCTGATTACATCCTTTACTATAAATCCAATCTTCCTATCGCAATTGTTGAAGCTAAGGATAACAACCACAGTATTGGTGATGGTATGCAACAGGCATTGGAATATGCAGAGATCCTTGATATTCCATTTGTTTATTCTAGTAACGGTGATGGATTCTTAGAGCATGACAGAACTACAAGTGAAGGTACCATCGAGCGTGAGTTATCATTACAACAATTCCCAACGCCGGAAGAGCTTTATCAACGCTACAAGATCTGGAAAGGACTAACCACTGAAGAAGAGACGGTAGTTACTCAAGATTACTACTACTCTCCAACAAGCAAAACACCTAGATACTATCAAGAGATCGCAATTAACAGAACAATCGAAGCAGCTGCAAAAGGTCGAGATAGACTCTTACTAGTTATGGCAACTGGTACAGGCAAAACCTACACAGCCTTTCAGATAATGTGGAGACTTTGGCAATCTAAGAAAAAGAAGCGAATTCTTTTTGTTGCGGATAGAAATATCTTAGTAGATGATCCAATGCGTAGGGACTTTTCTCCGTTTGGCGAGAAGATGACCAAGATCACTAGAAGCAAATTCAATATCCAAAAGTTCTCAGCTTATGAGATCTTTATTGGTCTATACCAAAGCATTACTGGCACAGAAGAAGAACAAAAAATATATAAGCAATTTCCAAGGGATTTCTTTGATCTAATTGTAATTGATGAAGCACATAGAGGAAGTGCGGCAGATGACTCTGCATGGCGTGAGATTTTGGAATATTTCAATTCAGCCACCCAAGTAGGTATGACTGCCACTCCAAAACAAGAGACTGGAGCTGATAATATCGAGTATTTTGGAGATCCAATCTATACATATTCACTTAAACAAGGAATTGAGGATGGATTTTTAGCACCTTACAGGGTTATTCGAGTAACACTCGATACTGACGCCGAAGGCTTTAGACCTTACACAGGGCAGATAGATAAGTATGGAAACGAAATTCCAGATGAAGAATACAACATCAAAGATTTTGACCGTAGACTTGTAATTGATGAACGTACAGAGACAGTCGCCAAAAAAGTAACTGAGTTTCTAAAAAATACAGATAGATTCTCCAAAACGATTATCTTTTGTGTAGATATCGCACATGCCGAAAGGATGCGTCAGGCGTTGATGAATGAAAATGCAGATTTAGTCGCAGAAAATAGAAAGTATGTAATGCGAATCACTGGCGATAACGAAGAAGGCAAAAATGAATTAGACAACTTCATAGATCCAGAACAGAAATATCCAGTATTAGTGACGACATCTAAGCTTCTTACCACAGGCGTTGATGCTAAAACTTGTAAGTTGATTGTTTTGGATACAAATATCAACTCCATGACAGAGTTTAAGCAGATTATTGGACGTGGGACTAGACTAGATCCAGACTTTGATAAATACTTCTTCACTATTATGGATTTCAGACAAGCAACCAAACTATTTGCTGATCCAGCATTTGATGGACCTGCAATCAGTACATCTGAGAAAACTGAAGATGATGAAATAACTGTTCCAACGGAGGACGAATATCAAGTTACACAAGAAGAGGCATTGCTCCTAAAAGACTCCTCTGATGTGGAATACACAGTATCAGAAAGAGACATTTCGATAGATGATGCTCCTGAAAAACCTAAGAAATACTATGTGAATGGAGTTAATGTCGAGGTGCTAAACGAGACAGTCCAATATTACGACGAAAATGGAAAGCTAACCACAGAATCCTTAAAAAGCTACACAAAGAAAATCTTTATTAGTAGGTATAAAACACTGAATCAATTTCTAAATGATTGGAATGAGGCTGAGAGGAAGTCAGTAATCCTCGAAGAGTTAGAAGAACAAGGTATTTTCTTTGAAGAGCTGAAAAAAGAAGTGGGCAAGGAACTTGATCCATTTGACATGATTCTACATATTGCCTTTGATAAACCAGCTTTGACCAGACGAGAGCGAGCTAATAACGTAGTAAAGCGGAACTACTTCCAGAAATACGGGGAAGAGGCAAGAAAGGTACTACAAGCCCTGCTTGAGAAATACTCAGATGAAGGCATTAAAGCGCTAGAAGATATGGAAGTACTCAAAGTACAGCCCATTAATCAATTCGGCTCACCAATCGAGATTATTAGTTTCTTTGGTGGTAGAGAGCAATACGTAGAAGCTGTTCAAGAAATGGAGCAATTAATTTATATGGAATCTTATAGATAACTATGGCACTCTCAAACCTAGTAAAAACAATTCAAAACATAATGCGAAAAGACACTGGAGTTGATGGGGACGCACAGCGTATCTCACAGCTTACATGGATGCTTTTCCTGAAAATATTTGATGATAAGGAAAGAGAATACGAACTGCTAGATGCAAATTATAAATCCCCAATTCCAGAAAACCTAAGGTGGAGAAACTGGGCTGTAGAAGATACGGGAATTACAGGAGATGAGCTGATTACATTTATAAACGAAAAGCTAT
>CAYVIR010000123.1:0-3451 GCA_964451645.1 uncultured Candidatus Saccharibacteria bacterium
CAATCTTTGGGGCGCAGTAGCCAGGCCCAAACAGGTGAGAGTAAAATATACCGATATATATGGAAGCGAAAAGACGATAATGGCCACAGACTACTTTGGCCATATCGTTCAGCATGAAATAGACCATCTCGGAGGAATTTTGTTTATTTCTTATATCACTAATCCTGCCAATTTATGGCGACTAGAAGACTTGAATGATTACATAGATAAACACGATGAGTACCCTGTGGTGGAAGATTAAATATCTATTTACTCCGACGCAAATCTGTAGGCCACTGCTTCTGCAATATGTCTTTTCTGTATGACTTCGTCTTGTTCAAGATCAGCAATTGTCCTCGATAATTTTAATAGTCTAAAATAAGTTCTGGCACTTAATGCGGGATTTTCCAAAAGCCTATTCATAGCGCTTTTTGCTTGTGCGTCAATTTTCAAAGAGTGAAGGAGCTGTTTTTGACTCATGTCTGCATTCGTATAAACATTTTTGTAACCAAGTCCTTCAAAGCGATTGGCCTGGATTTTTCGAGCGTTCATTACCCTTTCTCTCACCTTTAGACTCTTTTCTTCATCCTTATTTTGAAGCAAGTCTTCTTTTTTAAGCTTAGTCGTTCTTATCTGCATATCAATACGGTCCAATATTGGACCGCTTATTTTATGCTTAAACCTCTCAATTTCATTCCGAGAACAAGTACAGGGCTTTTCTTCATCCCCTGAGTACCCGCATTTACATGGGTTCATGGCTGCTACGAGCATAAAGTTTGCCGGATAATTAACAACCCCCCCTATGCGAGCAATATTTACATGCTTATCTTCTATTGGTTGCCTAAGACTTTCCAATGCTCTTGATTCAAATTCATTAAATTCATCTAAAAAGAGGACCCCCCTATGAGACAAAGTTACTTCTCCAGGTCTCGGTATGGTACCTCCACCAATAAGTGCTACATAGGAAGAAGTATGATGAGGACTACGGAAAGGCCTACAAGTGACCAATCCAGCCTTATCCAATAGACCGGAAACACTATATATCTTTGTCACCTCAATCATCTCTTCATACGACATGTCAGGGAGTATAGAGACAAGACATTTACTTAGATATGTTTTTCCAGACCCTGGAGTACCTTGTATGAGGATGTTATGTCCTCCTGCACAAGCAATTTCAATGGCTCTTTTGACAAAAAATTGTCCTTTTATATTTGAGAAGTCATATTCACCATCTGTATTCCCGCTAATTAACGCACGTGGAGACATCGTCTTAATTGGCTCTTCAAGGCTACTTTCCGTCTTATAATCGCGTAATTCCCGAATTCCATATATTTTTATTCCCGCAACTATTGACGCCTCTATTGCGTTTATATGCGGTAATAATAATTTCGCTTTCTTGTTATTCTTGGTCTCATCCGCTATGGCCAGCGCACCCCGGGTATAAAGCGTCTTCCCTGCGAGAGAAAGCTCACCCCAAACTATACTGTCCGCCATATCGCGTGATATTTGCTTGGTAGCCAACAAAATGGCGGTTGCAATAGGTAAGTCGAACCCGGAAGTATTCTTTACGACATCTGCCGGACTTAGGTTGACTATTATTCTTTTCATCGGCATCTCAAAGCCAGAATTCTTAATGGCAGAGAAAACCCTCTCCCTTGACTCCTGAACCGATTTGCCTGCTAACCCTACAATTCCAAACGCAAAAAGGCCATTATGGATCGATACTTCTATAGTGACACATGTGGCCTTTAAGCCCACAAGAGCAAAGCTGTCTATTCGCGCGTACATATTATAATCCTAATCATTTGGATTATAATCTCCTATTATGGGAAAAACCTGAAAAAAGTGCATTGCACTTTTTCCTCTTGGGGCGACATTAAATAGCTATGAAACTGTACAGTATTATTGATCAGTCCTCTGTAAAACGACGAGTCTCAAGAGATTTGAGAGGGCACCCGAAATAGCCTTATTCTCAAAAGAGAACACTTCTAATTCTTTTGCATCAAAATTGCCCACCATCACGTTTCCTTTGAAAACGACCATGGGACAGTCAATCTTATAAGTTCGCGGGTCAATTAAGATAGTTCTTCTATTTTTCTTCAAGTCCGACTTTGAAAAAGACTCTAGCTCAGAGGCATGATTAACAATTATATTTGTACGCGTACCCCTATTGATGAAGTTTGTCAGATATATCGGAGGAGGAGGAGTATAATCATCTAGGCTTGGAAGAAGGAAAAAGATCTCTTTTAGGTCATTCTCCAAATATATTTTTTTCATTAACCTCTTCCACTCTACTTTCCCTATAAAAGAAATTATCTGTGGCGATTTATTCTGCTCCTTAAACAGCCTAGTGAATCTGGGAAGCAGGTTGAGGTGCTCTAAAGTTAAGGTATTTAATTCCTTCTTTTGAACATCAAGCATGGTATAAAGTTCGCGCGGATCGGCGGCCTGGAAATAGATTTTATTGTTTCTTTCGTAATCACCGATAATATTTCTTTCTTGCAAGCTTTTCGCGTAATTGTAGACGTTGGTTCTACCCAGATCCGTTTTTTGTGCTAACTCTGTCGCGGTCAAAGGCCCACTACATAAAAGTGCGTTGTATATCTTCGCTTCTCCTTGATTGAATCCAAGCTTAATCAGATGATTTATTAACATAGAAATAGGATGAATATTTTATTCTAATCCTATATAGAGAACGTTACAAATGTTTTGTATATTTATTTCTGACAACTATAACCCTATGGCACATCGATAACCTTCCCCTTTCCTTTGGCACCAGAATAAATGAAATATCTACCATTTAACAACGTGAGAACGACACCTTCGCTGTTTATTTTATAGTAATCGTCTACATTAGCACCGAATTCGGAATTTATGATGGAATCTAAACTGGCCAGATATAGCTCTGAATCTTTCTGAAAAAGGATCTGGTTTCCAAGGTAATATCTGACTTTTGCATAGTTCGATGGAAGGAAAGATAATTTCTTAGGTAGAGGATTTTTCAGAGTAATTTCCCATATATTATTTGATGCGGATTTATCCATACTAGTAAGCAAGATGGCACCCCTCTCCTTGGAGAAATCGGAGAGAAAATACTTTCCTTTAATTATCTCTACCGCCTTATTCTCTCCTCTATCTAGCTTATACAATGCCATTCCGTCGGTGAAATATATGTTCTCAGACCAATCCGAGAGGAGGGATATTATCTCTTCACTATGTTCATATATTCTCAAATGGCTCTGCCCCCCAGCAAACTCAGAAATGGTCTTCCTATCTTCCTCTACAGTCACTACTTTTTTTGTACCATACAAAACATCATAAATATTTCCAACCCCATTGAATTCTCGGATTAATTTGTAATCCTGTTCCTGAAGTTCAAACATAAGTACGCGCCCATTACAAGAAGCCCAGGAAATTTTATCCTTAAAGCCACCCAAGACACAGCTTCCTTCGGAAGAGTATAAATCTACCA
>CAYVIR010000124.1:0-3416 GCA_964451645.1 uncultured Candidatus Saccharibacteria bacterium
CCGGGCTTGATCCCAATCAGAAAACAGAGATTTTAGAATTAATTCAAAGGCTTGGAAAGGAAAAGACTGTCCTTTTTAGCTCCCATATTCTAACGGAAGTAGAATCGATTGTAGATGAGTTAATAATTATTAATAAGGGGGAGATCGTGGCTACTGGTAGCGCCAGAGATATTAGTAGGAAGCATCTTAAAGGGAATGTGATATCTATCGAACTTGAAAGCCCTATGAAAGGAACCTTGGAGAAAGTAAGTAAAATTGTTGGGGTAGAATCAATTGAGCATGTATCTAAAAACAAAGAGAGGTTTTCGAAATATGAAGTTCTTACAAAAGTTCCTGAAAGTGTTTCAGTGGAAATTTTTAAGTTGGCAATGAAGGAAAAGTGGATTTTGAAAGAATTGCATACTGAATCAAATAATTTAGAAAACTTATTTAAAAAGCTAACTACAAAATGAGAAAAGTGCTAAAAATTGCAATCCGAGAAATAAAGGAATACATATCTTCTCCAGTTGCATATATAATATTGGGAGTATTTACCCTCATATGCGGTGCCTATTTCAGCAGATACGTATTTGTAGATAATCAGGCTAGCCTAAGGAAATTATTTGAGTTTATTCCACTTATTTGGGTAGTATTCATCCCTGCGCTTACTATGAAAAGTTTCTCTGAGGAATTAAAGACGGGAACTTTTGAGGTTCTAATGACTTTTCCCTTAAATAAAAATCATATTATTTTTGGTAAGTATCTAGTCAATATTATTCTTATAGTATTGATGTTGGGCTTAACTATCCCCTCATTTTTTACTATTTCTTATCTTGGAAGTCCTGATTTCGGGCAAATAATTGCGGCTTATTTCGGACTTCTCTTATTAGGTAGTGTCTACATCTTTATTGGCATGTCTATTTCAATAAGAACAAAGAACCAAATAGTGGCCTATATCCTTAGCGCGTTTGTGATTTTGATATTATATGGAATCGGGGAGGAACAAGTACTAAATATAGTCCCCGTACGATTTCGAGAATATTTTGAAATGCTGGGACTGGGATCTCACTATAGATCAATAGCTCGAGGTGTGATTGACTCTAGAGACATTATATATTACTTTACAGTGCTACTGATGGGCTATCTATTTACATATATAAGTTTTAATAGAATACAAAATAAAGGAAAATGAGAATTAAAATTCCACAACTACCAAATATAAAATTTAAATTTTCCAGAGATGAGTGGGGAAATATTCTAAAGTCGATATTATCGATAACTAATATCCCTATCATAATAGTCATCGGCTTAGTAATATTGAATATATTTTCTCAGTACTTTTTCCTTAGACTAGATCTTACTGATGAAGGAAATTATTCGCTTAGTAGTGCTACAAAAAATATAATTTCAAAGCTTCCTGATGACGTAATCCTTGAAGTATATTTTTCGGACAATATCCCTCCGAACTTGTCCGAAATAAGGCAGCAAGTTTATGACCTATATGAGGAATACGCAAAATCTTCTGATGGGAAAATTACGTTTGACCTTAAGAGTCCTCAGAGTAGTGACTTTGAAAGTGAAGCACAAAGTCGTGGTTTAACTCAAATACAGTTTAGTGAGTTTTCACAGGACAGCTACGAAGTTGCAAGGGGATACCTAGGAGCGGCCATTGTAAAGGGATCTGAGGTCGAGGCTATTCCCGTTCTCTCCTCTGTCTCCAATTTAGAATATGAAACTACTTCTAAAATAGTAAAACTTACATCAGATCAAACAGTAAAAATTGGATTTCTAACTGGGCATGAGGAATATACTTTGATTTCTGACCTAGTTGAAATTAATGAATATCTTCAGTCTCAGTATGTTACAGAGACAGTAGATTTAAGCGAAGGGAAGCCTATTGATCCAGAAGAGATAAAAGTATTAGTCATTCCTGGTCCACGTAAGGCGCTATCCGAAAGAGATCAATTCGAGCTAGAGCAATATTTATTTGCAGGTGGCAGGATAATAGTATTGGAGGACTTACTTAAGATGAGTAGCGATCTTCCTGTCTTGGCTAAGACTGAGAGTAATACAAATGACTTTCTTAAAAATTACGGCCTTGAAGTAGAAACTAAAGTTCTACTGGATAAATCTTTTACTCCAATAACGGCGGGGATAAGTCAAATAGAATATCCTTACTGGGTTCTTTTAACAGAAGAAGGAATAAACTCTTCCCTTCCGCCTTTTAGTGAATTACAAACTTCTACGTTTATATGGTCAAATCCTGTAAAAAAAATTGAAAAAGATGGAATAACGCATACAGAATTGTTTACCACAACAGAATTTGCCTGGACAGAATCCGGAGAAAGTATAGATATAAATTTTAAGGATTTCATTCCTACTGAGCAGAAAAAATACTCTCTGGCATATTTAGCCGAAGGGAAAACTGAAAGTGTCTTTAAAGATAAGGATATTCCGCTTCTTTCGGACACAACTAAGGTAGATCAAAGGACTTCAGAAACCGTAAGAATTAATGAAGGGAAGGATATAAAGCTAGCAGTCATTGGTGATGCAGATTTTGTTACTTCGAATTTTATAAATGCAAATGAACAGAATCCTGTTTTGATCTTGAATTTGATCGAGTGGATGGCAAATAACAATGAGTTGGCATCTATCCGCTCCAAAAACATTACCACTCGACCCCTTCAAACAGTCAGCGACAACGAAAGAACAATATATAAGGTTGCTAACTCAGCGTTGTCTCCGTTATCGGTTGTAATTATAGGCATTTTATACTCTAGAAGGCGGAAAAATAGACAGCCTGGTATATAACGAAGCACTTCACCAAAACTTCACAAATTTTATGATAATATAAAAATATATCTAATTTTAGAATTTATTTGGGATGGAAAGTAAAAAGTTCCTAGAAGTTGATAATCCAGCTTCAGCAGACAGTATAGAAACTTCTACGAATGTTGTGGCTCGAAAGAAAAAACATCCTCTAAGGAAATTCTTTATATTTATTTTGACTTTATTTTTTTGTGCTGGGGTTTCTGTAGGCTCTATTTCATTCCTATGGTTCGGCGGATATTTGGAATCGTGGCTTTGTGAAAGCGTTCAAGATGGATCTCAATTATGGAATCAACTTGATTGTAATTCTACCGAGGAATCTCAATCATCAGAGAGTAAAACGTTTGAGATATCACAGAAGGATGATAAAAATGTAGTGGTCTCGGATCTCGAAGAAGTTGTAACGAAAGTAGTGGCTGATACCTCGGAAGGAGTTGTAGGAATCGGTTTTTATGGTAGAAATGTTGCAGCAGATCAACTTGTAGGAAGCGGTTTCGTAGTGTCTTCAAATGGACTTATAGTCACGAATCAACATGTTGTATCAGAAGGTGATATTGAAGATTTCTTTGTAGTTATAGGTGAAAATGGCGATCCCATCAAGGTAGATG
>CAYVIR010000125.1:0-3401 GCA_964451645.1 uncultured Candidatus Saccharibacteria bacterium
TACGTATAGGTTTATTATAGCAGGGGCCTATGAAATAGATTTGGATAGTCAAGGCCGGTTGGTCTTGCCCCAAGCACTAAAGGATTATGGGGGATTGGAGGAAGAGGTTGTGTTTTTAGGAATGAAAGACTGGATTGAAATATGGGGGAAAAATCAATGGGTTGCAAAACTAATTGAAATAACAAAGTCCGCTGTCGATATAGCAGACAGATTAACAAAGCTTAACCATGACAATACACATACCGGTTTTAAAGAGAGAAGCGATTGAGGCATTGGGCATTGAGCCCGGGGGAGCTTATGTGGATGCGACATTGGGCGGCGGCGGCCATGCGTTCGAAATTATCTCTAAAATGAAAGGAAGAGGCAATCTTTTGGTTATAGACTCCAGTTTGGAAGCGATAGAAAACTTCAAAAAGACTTTGATAAGCGAAGGATTCAAATCAAACTCCTCCAGGTATTTTAAAAAGGATCTCAACGTATATTTAGAAAATGACAACTTTGCAAATTTTAAGAATATTGTCTCGAAGTACAGCTTAAATAGAATCAACGGGATACTTGCCGATTTGGGATTATCGACGGACCAGATATATGCAATACCTGGTATCAGTTATATGAAAGAGGGAGATTTGGACATGAGACTTGACAAGTCTTTGCAGGTAAAAGCAAGTGACCTGTTGAATGGGCTTTATAAAAAAGAATTGGAAAGACTTTTTAAAGAACTTGCGGATGTTGAATTCGCAAAAGAACTGAGTAAAGAAATAATCTCTTGGAGAGCAAACAAACTATTCTCAACAACAAAAGACCTCAGAGACTTAATTCAAAAAGTTGTACCTAAAGAAGATAGAAAAGGTACAAGAAAAAATCCGGAGGCGAAAGTGTTTCAAGCGCTCAGAATTGCAGTGAATAACGAATTAGGTTCATTGCGTTCGTTTCTGCCCCAGGCACTTGAAGCACTTAGCCCTGGAGGAAAGATTGTCATTATAAGTTTTCATTCTGGCGAAGATCGCATTGTAAAAAAATTTATTAGAGATCACCAAGATAATATACAAATAGCTGAAGAGGAGAGATTAGTCAGAGCCAGTTTGAGTGAAATAAATAATAATCCTAGAAGCTCGAGTGCAAAGATGAGAGTATTCTCGAAGAAAATCTAATTTCTTAATAATACATTATGAAAGAATATCTGATCAGAAAAGAAAGATATAGCAATAGTAAAATTCTTTTCTATACTTTGACTTTTCTTATTGTGGTGTTTATTGGTGCCCAGCTGTTTGTTTTGACTAACGTAGGAACCCATGGTGAAAGGCTGAATCAAATTCGAGCAGAGCAAACAAACTTAAGAATTGAAAATGAAATTAAGCAAGCTGAGATATCCAAACTTCAGTCCAGAAAAGAAATCTTGGGGAGTATAGAAAATTTAGGGATGAAAGAATCGGAAGTTATAATAATAAATAAGGAAGTTTTGTCTGCAGAAGCGAAATAATGAAAGCAACTTCACGGATCCATAAGTATAAATTAAATGCTGTTTTCCTTACCTTTCTAATGTCATTCATGGCCATCTCTTATGCTCTGGTAAGATGGCAATTGCTTGAAAAAGACGAATTTATAGCTATAGCGAATGAAAGATTTAGAGAAATTAAAATTCCGGCGATACGAGGAAGTATATTGGCCAGTGATGGAACTACATTGGCATTTAGCGAACCACGATTTGACTTCTATTTGTGGAGAAAAGAATTAGAAGAGGCAGAAGAAAAAGGGTTACAGGATAGAGGGAGTTTAGTAAAAGGCCTTTCCGAAATCCTATTGTTAAGCGAAGAGGATGTTCTAACCCAGTTGAATAGTGATCAACTTTGGATCAAAGTGGCTGGAAAGATTACGGTAGAACAAAGAGATAAACTTCTAGAATTAAAAGGTAGCGATGGAAAAAGAGATATGCAAGGGATGAGGTTTGAATATGTAAATGCCAGAAACTACCCCGAGGGGAGATTGGCAAGTCACACATTAGGATTTTTTGGTTTTAATGAATTTGGAGAACCTGTCGGGATAGGTGGCCTTGAACAATTTTGGGAAAGGAGTTTGAAGCCTATAGAAGGTTACAGCAACTCAGAAGTTGATAGTTTTGGAAATGCTATTTTAGTAGGCGATGCAAAGAGTACCGAGGCAAAGCCCGGAGTTAATATTGTGACTACGATAGACAAGAATTTGCAGGCCATTCTGGAAACCAAGCTTCAAGATGGGACACTAGCTTATCAGGCAAAATCGGCTTCAGGCATAATTATGGATCCAAAGACCGGAGCTATTATGGCTTTATCAAATTTCCCGAATTTTGATCCTAACGTGTATTTTGATGAAAGTGATGGAGAGATATTTGGAAATAAATCTATCACTACGCCCTATGAAGTTGGATCGGTGGCCAAGATATTTACTTTAGCTGCAGCTCTCGATAGCAAGAAGCTTGAGTTTGATGAGCTTATTTTGCCCGATGGCCATCAAGGCTGTGAGGTTATTACTCCGGATGCCGATCCCAAAGCTTCATGTAATAGCAGTTTCGTTCAATGTATCTGTACTTATGATAAGAAGCCGGTCAATCAACAGATCACGGTTATTGACGCGTTGGTTACCTCCGACAATATTGCATTTAAACATATTGGCGGTAAATTAAGTAGCGAGGAATTTCGAGACTACTTACAAAGGTTTGGTGTAGGGAAATTAACAGGGATCGATCTTACTGGAGAGTCGACAGGATATCTTCCGGAAGCAAGCATGTGGGGTTACTCAGATAATGCAGTCTTTTCTTATGGGCATGGCTACCAAGTAACCCCTCTTCAGGCAATAATGGGCGTCAGTGTAATGGCAAATCAAGGCAAAAGAATGCAGCCATATTTGGTGGAGAAGGTCGTTTCTCCCGATGGTGAAGAAAAAGTTTTTGAGGCAAGAGAATTAGAACAGACAATTGATCCAATAATTGCACAAAGGGTTGCAAATATGATGAATGCTGTATTTAGAAACAACATACCAGAAAAAAGATATGAAAACCTGAAGGAATACAATATTTCAATGAAATCAGGGACGGCTCTTGTTCCATATAAAGACAAGCCAGGATATTCAGAGGAGATCAATGCAACTTATGTCGGCTTCGATAACTCAGGTTCCAAGAAGTTTATTATGCTCATAAAGCTGGAAGAACCTCAAGTAGGAGATTTATCTTTCTACAATGCCAGAATGCTTTGGCTTGATACATTTATTGCAATTAAAGATTATCTTTTAGTTCCAAAGGGAGAGATTAACTAGTAAGATAATTAATAGATTGTCGTTATTGTCATACATGGTTTATTAAAGTTATTCTTATGTCATATTATAGAATTAATGGAGGATTCCCTCTAAAAGGAGAGGTTTATCCTATA
>CAYVIR010000126.1:0-3399 GCA_964451645.1 uncultured Candidatus Saccharibacteria bacterium
ATAGACAACTCCTATTGAATACAGCACGACTTTTGAGTAATCCACTTGGGGTATACCATTTATACATCCCCATCCATAATATGCCAGATGCCCATCGCTAAGAGCGGCTTTATCATCAACGAGGCAAGGATATATGCCATTATCCACACCGAGCGTATAGGCAGCTATATCGAGAATTTGACGCGGATAATATGGCAACCTTGCATTCATCCTGCCGAGATCGTCCACATCAATACCCCGCATTAAACGGCCTTGCTCGTCAGTGACTGCGATAATTAACCTGGCCTCATCCAATTCTACCTTGAAATGATTAGGGTCACCATTCATAGTGCTTTCTGGAGGATAGATTCTCCCCCAAACTTGACGGGCTACCTCAACGTATCCATTCACAATTATTTCTTCCGGCATCCTAATTGAAGCAATAAATTTAATTAGAAGAGAACTAATATATACTTATCATTCTTTTGAAATCAACCATATAAAATCCTTAAGGGAAGGTCTTTACACCAATGCTTTAAATGCAATTTACTAGAAGGGAAACATCAGTCTTAAGGCGGCCTAGATATCTCTCTTTCTCGAACCTTCCCAAAGAGTATGCTTCATGACAACATCTAAATTAGCCTGGAAACTTAACCTTCTTTTAGATCTCTATAATTATCTGAAAATCATAATAGATTATTATTATAACAAATCATATCTTCAAGTGTTCCTCCCACATAAAGCAAACAGGGCACGGGACATAGGATGGTCATAAATTGACTCACCTACCCTAGCTTTGTCTAAGATTCTTCCAGTCTGAGTAAATAATGCATCCATGAAATGTCCAAAATGATGACCATCTTCTCCGAACCGGTCTCTTATGTATCTTCCGGGTTTTTCCAAATATGGTGGATCATTTCCTTGGTAATACATCAAATCTTCTATACCCAAGTCCATCTCTCCCGCCTTAAGACCTAAAATAGGGATAATTGCATTCACTCTGGATTGACAATTCTTTGTGAGTTTTACCTGGATACCTAGCTTCCTGTCAGGACTATTGCCGTCAAATAACACCACATCCATTTTGCTATCAGCATCCTCCTCCCATGTGGACAGTCGCGCGATTAAACCATCCTCAGGATAGAAAGTAGACATGTATACATTTATACTTGCTGCCAGTAAAATTTCACCCAGATATCCGCAGTATGACCTTCGAATACCATAGTAATATATTTGCTCCTCTGCGGTTAGTCCTCCCCATACTAATCTCTCATATTGAGCTTCAAGGCCAGTAGGTTCCCAAGGATCGCCAAACCATCTATTATTAATTCGTTTTGGCATCGTGTAGTTACATGCAAACCATTTACTCGGACTTTCATACATACAACTATTTTTTAAAGTGGAAAAAACAAAAAAAATCCTCCAGAGGAGGAAATATGTTCAGTAAAACTACTGGCTGGATAAGTTTCTTTAGTATGCAATAATCACCTTTTGTTAGTGGCATACGAACCTTAGGAATTTAAAGTTCAAGCAACAATATACCAAGAAATAATACTTAATAAAACATCATTTATTTAATAATTAATAGATATTATAAAAGAGTATGTCAGGAGGGAACTAGTCACTCTGAGCGTATTCTTATATCCGATTCCCCTCGACAGTACTTTGTCGGATTAAAGCACGTGCCATATCAATAGCGCGTACTTGTGTTACTCACCATTTTGTGCCGGGGGAAATGTCCAAGTCTAGCCTATTTCTCCATCGCAACAATCGGGATATACACTCTGCGGAATTTCTGAGAGTTTGCGCAACATGACTCCTGAACCGGTTCTTGCCGAGGCACGAGGTCTAGCCCACGAAAGTGAGGGGGTTAGCCCCCGATCTAGTCGGGGGGAATCTGGGAAGCGACTTGTGAAATTATGTTAGAGCTCTGCGCGAAACAGGACTCGAACCTGTAACCTACTGCTTAGAAGGCAGTTGCTCTATCCATTGAGCTATCCGCGCTTTTTTACTCAAACCTCCGTATCCTATCGGTACGGGAATGTCTGATTTTAACACATTCAATATTCCTACGTTAAACTAATATGCGAATAATTGCACTCTCTAAAGATAGACTCTTATTAAGAGCCCTATTATCAAAGAAAAGGTTCAACATTGCTTTACATTACAAAGCAGAAGTTCCTGGCATTTCTTATAATCCAAAACAATTAGTTACTGTTTTCATCATGCGAAAACTTGGAGAGAAGCCTCAATTAAACGAATTGCGAACGTTTTTACATGATATTAGAAGTCCCTTGACCAATATCGGGATTAACCTTGAGCTGCTTAATGACAAGACGAGAGAGGTACCGCTAGGGATTGAGGACTCTATTAATAGTGCTATTAATTCTTTTAATTACATCAATGTGTATCTTCAATCATTGGACGTCTCTATAATGCACTCCAAAGACTTCTTCGATCCTCTAGGGCAAGTTACTTTTTTATTATCCAATTACTTTTCGGAAGAATTTGAGAGAAGAAATATTCGGTTTACACTTCGCTCATCTCGCAATATCCAACTCTACGGAAATAAATTTAATTTCCGTAGAACTGTATACAACATACTAACGAACTCTATAGAAGCATTTGAAGAGACAGAGGACAAGAATAGAAAAATCAAAATATTTCTTTTAGAAACAAATAAGAACATTCATTTGGATTTCAAAGACAACGGTGTGGGCCTATCCAAGGTGGCTGGACTTCAGACACCCTACAGGACAACCAAATATGGGCACTACGGAATAGGATTGGAGATTGTGAAGAAGACTATGTCTGAATTTCATGGGAAATTTGAGATATCTTCAGCAGAAGATGGATATACACTAGCAAGATTAACTTTCCCCAAACTACACTGAAAGTTTATATCCAAAACCGTGAATAGTCTCCAACCTTATACTGCGAGCTCTACACGATAACTTCTTTCTCACAGAGGAAATATAGCAGTCTACCGTATTAGACTTAAGATCAGGCTTATCCCCCCAAACATTGGTAAGCAGAGTCTCTCTACTTACCAAACTATTTCTATGCAAAAGCAGATACGCCAATAATTCGCTTTCCCTCTTACTCATATCCATGTTTGTTATACCTTCCAACATGACATATTTGTCTATTTTTTGATATTTTATCCCGCCTGCTTCTATATAAGGGATCCTGGTCACAGGAGGCCTAGTTAAAAATCTCCTCAACCTGGCCTCAAGCTCGTTCATCTTAAAAGGCTTCACCATAAAGTCATCGGCTCCTTTGGCTAACCCATCAATCAATATCCGTTCTTCTGCATTTCCGGTTAATATTAAAATCGGAACCTCTTTCCCTCTACTTCTCAGCCTTACAAGTACTTCTATGCCATCTAAACTCGGTAGGTTAAAATCGAGAATGATTAAG
>CAYVIR010000127.1:0-1554 GCA_964451645.1 uncultured Candidatus Saccharibacteria bacterium
TACAAACCTAAAAACTACGAGGGAGGTTTTATAGGTCTCAATACCGTAAGACATCATCTTGCCGAGTCACGTAATATCCCTGCTATCGCTCTTGTTCAAGCAGTAGGTGTAGATAATTTTATTGAAGAAATGAAGAAATGGGGATATACCACATTCACTAATCCTGAAGGTTATGGACCCGCCGTTTCTATTGGTGGAGCAGATATAAAATTAATTGAACATGCGCAAGCATATGGAATACTGGCCAATGAAGGCAAAAAAAGCCAATATGAGGCGATATTGAAGATTGAAAATAAAGCAGGGGAAATCATTTACGAACATGAAGCTAAACCTGAGCAAATTGCTGATCCTCGAGGAGTCTATCTTGTAAATCATATGTTAAACGGTAAAAATAAAGGTCCTGGAGTGAGTTGGGATGGTAGAGATGTTGCCGGTAAGACAGGGACTTCGGAAGGTCAAAGAGAAACGCTGTTTGCTACATATACCCCTGAAATTGTAGTTGTGGGATGGCTAGGCAACAACAATAACGAAGGGATGCGTTTTGGTGCATCCGGTCTTACCTCGGCAAAACCATGGGTATCAGAATACTTGAAGAGGATTGGGGATTCTATTCCTAAGACGGAGTTCCCTAGACCGGCGGGAATAGAATTTAGTTATGCCAACTGTCAGACGAACGAAAAGAGTGGTTGTGAGGGATATAATGGCGACTTAGCTATTACGGGCTTTAAGGTGCCTGCTTATGTGCAGTTCATACAAGCGGAAGTATGTGTCGATCAGCAGGATAAACTGGCACGCGAAATTGATATTAAATTGGGGCAATTTACTAAAATAAACGCTGCGAAATATACATCTGTTGCGAAAGATCTACAAAAGTTCTTAGATGCTTTTATTCAAAGTAGTGATAAGATTGCGAAGGTCCCTACTGAATATTGCACTATAAATAGGAATCCTAGCGGAGGTAGCGATCCATGGGCAGTTATTTCCTCTCCGAGTGATGGTGCTGTAGTTACAAATAAAATAGATATTCAATACGCGAGTTACTCGCCTGAGGGGGAGGTCGATAGAGTTGAGTTTTATTTTGACAGTACTCTGCTGGGCACTTCCAATAACGTCAGCGGGAGCACAAGTTTTGAACTGGGAAATCCCTCTGGTGGCTCGCATACCTTAAGCTTGCGAGTATATGACAAAAACGGAAAAGTTGGGACTACTCTGATCAATGTAGAAGTCCCAGGCAAACTGACTATTACTTCTCCGGCAAACAATTCCACAGTGAAGAAGAACGAGTTTGTAGACGTTATATTTACCAACTCTGGGGGTGCTATTGAGGACATAAAGCTTGTTGTCTCCGGGAATAATGTGACAGAGTGTACTTCGAATAAATGTGTGTGGAAAGTAGAAAATGATCCTGGTACAGTTCAAGTGTTGGTGAGAGCGAAAAAAGGGTTACAAACTTTTGAATCCAACACAATCACTCTCACTGTCAAACCTGGGGGTATTTTACCGTCAATCTAATCACTATGGTTTTGTCCTCTTCCCGCTAGATTGTGACTTTAC
>CAYVIR010000127.1:1564-3350 GCA_964451645.1 uncultured Candidatus Saccharibacteria bacterium
ACTATTGTCACAATCGAAATACAGTCCCACATAGCTTCAATTGGAGTATTTAGTTTTTTCATTCTCACGCTCAACATCTTTATTTCTTCTTCTTACGTTTCAATTCGAGAAATTCTCTAGCTACGAGCTAGGCTTGAACTACATTCCCCTGATCGTTGTATTTCTGTAAGCTCCATTTATACAATTTAGACTCTATCTCTTCCCGTTCTTTTGCATAGGTCTGTCGTGACAGTGTCCGAATTTTGTCCTTATGGCCTGCATGCTTTGTGCTGGGAGGCAACGCAATTGCAGTAAAAGGATTGCTTTGGTTCCCTTCAATCATAATTTTAACAATGAGTCTATATTTCCCCAGATTAACCAGATCACTTGCGTCCAAGAATGGAGAATACTCTTCGGATAAGAACTGAGCATCTCTCTGCCCCACTACGTAATTCATCAGAGTTCCAACATTCCCGAAAATTGCTTTTTGAATTTCTTCGCTTATTTGATCTATATACTGATGAGTGACAATAAGATTTAGTCCGTATTTTCTAGCTTCAGAAAGGATCTTTACGAAGGTAGTTGTCGCGAAGTTTTGAAACTCGTCTACATACAGGTAAAAGTCCTTACGATTCTCCTGAGCAATATTAGCCCGTTGCATTGCATTGGTGTAAAGTCTTGTAACGATCATTCCTCCTAAAAGTGAAGAATTCTCTTCTCCAATTTTACCTTGAGATAAATTAACAAGGAGGATTTTTTGACTGTTCATGATATCGCTTAAGTCTATGGTCGACTTAATCTGGCCGAACATGTTTCTTACCATAGGAGAGTTAAGAAATCTCCCAACTTTATTTTGAATAGGAGAAATGGCCTCGGTGAGCATCTTCTTGTTTTGATCGAGAGCTGAGAACTCCTGCTCCCAGAACTGAAGCAAAAATGGATCCTTTACCTGCTTAAGAAGAAACTTACGATAGTTTTTATCAACCAATATTCTAGGAACTGCCATAAGTGAGACATTCTGGCAGTTTAATAATGTTAAAATTACATTTAAGAGAATATAATGTAGTCTTGGTCCCCATGATTCCCCGAAGTATTTTTCAAAGACAGAAACAATTCCATCTGCTAGTAACTCTTTAGTCTCCCCGGGCTTCAAATCCAGCATGTTTAATCCCACTGGGAAGTCAATATCTGACGGGTCAATCAGTACAACATCTTTTGCCCTTTCTTCCGGGATTAGATTTAACAGTTCGTCAATCAGATCTCCATGAGGGTCAATAATTCCTACTCCCTTCCCTTCTATGATGTCCTCAACAATCATGTTTTTCATCAGGGTGGTTTTCCCACTACCCGTTTTCCCTAGGATGTACATATGTCTTCTACGGTCAATTTGTTTCACCCCAAAAGGAATATGAATATTTCTATAATCAGTAAAGGCAAACAGACGAGCTTCTTGTGTTGGAATATTATTGGGGAATGGTAATTTTTTTGATCTGGACCAGGCAATATTTGGAGTTTCTACACTCACACTGGGTAGGTGAACAATCGATGCCAATTCTTCAGTGTTGAGGATAGATTTATGATTTTCCGATAGGTATCTGTAGAAGTATTTATCCAGTTGAGTAAGTTTATTTTCTAGTCTATTTCTTAAAAAGACTTTTTTAGTCGTATGTAACAACGACTTCTTTTCCTTTTTTAAAGTAAGACTATTGAGGTGTGGAGTTTGGAACTGCTTGAAAGAGGCTACTATATCATCCGCGACTTTGTGTATTTCTACTTCGTCTCTTCCAATTGTGACTATTCTAATTAG
>CAYVIR010000128.1:0-3344 GCA_964451645.1 uncultured Candidatus Saccharibacteria bacterium
TCAATAATAGCGCCTCCCAGACATTGACTCCCATCGTAGAAAACAATACTTTGTCCAGGCGATGGAGCTTTCTGTGGTTCATTAAAAACAAAAGTATTTTTTCCTATGTTTAATCTACCTAATTGAGGTTTATGTCTATATCTGATTGAAGCTGATAATTCTTCTTCCTTAGGTATTTCCCCACAAATGAAATGTGGATTAGAAAAAAATATTTCCTTCTTGAACAACAAAGGGTGATTGCCTCCTAAAGCTACATAAAGTATGTTCTTATCTATATCTTTGCTGACTACAAAGTAGGGTTTTTTAGTACCCCCGATACCCATTCCGTGACGTTGGCCTATAGTATAGAACATTATTCCATCATGAGTACCTACTACTTTTGTTGTATCTATGTCGATGATATCCCCGGTTTTTGAAGGAATATTTTCCCTTAAGAATTCGGATACATTTATTTTCCCTATAAAACATATCCCCTGGCTATCCTTTTTCTCCGCAACTGGTAAGTTATATTTTCTGGCCATCTCCCTAACCTCACCTTTGGTGTAGTTGCCAAGAGGGAACAATGTCTTACTCAGTTGTGATTGATCCAAACGATGCAAGAAGTATGACTGATCCTTCTCCTCATCGATGCCTTTATTAAGTTGAAATTTCTGGTGCTTCTCTATAATGGCATAGTGGCCGGTAGCAATCATGTCTCCTCCTAGTTCCATTGCCTTTCCAAGAAACACTTTGAATTTTATTGATTTATTGCATATGACATCTGGATTTGGTGTGCGGCCTTTAGAATATTCACTGAAGAAATATTTAATGACTGATTCTCTGTACTCTTTCTCAAAATTGACAGAACGGAAAGGTATGCCTAGTACGTTACAGACTTGCTCAGCGTCTTCCTGATCCTTTTCCCACGGACAATCGCTTCTGACTCCATAGTCTTCCCCTGACCAATTTTTCATAAACATTCCGGTGACTGCATAGCCTTTTTCTAAGAGTAAGCATGCAGCGACAGCGCTATCCACACCACCAGAAAGCGCAACAAATATTTTTGTGTTGTGATCAAAAGCTAGCATGGTGAATAATTATATCAGAATGACTTATTTCCCTTGAAGTAGATCTGTATCGGGGTAAAAGTCAGACCAAACATACCAGTAACCAAAGTGGAAATTTTGCTTTATTCCATCAGTAATCACGGAGTAACTGTTTCCTTCCTTTTTAATTTCGTAGTCATTTCCCTCAATCGTGAAGGCGGAACTGGCTGTAATGTTCTTTACAGCTATAGCATAGGGCTTTTGATCGATAATTAAGCCAATAGTAATGTCTTTGGGCTGTAGTTTATTGTTAATATTAGTACGTGGCGCTATGATTTCATCAGTTAACGCAAATTGTTGGTAACTATTGTCGCTATAATTTCTGATGAATCCGGTATCAAAACTTAGTATGAGGGCGTTAGGATATTTTGCAGTTGCCTCTGCAAATGTACTTAAAGAATACGATAAGCTGTTTAATTTTGCTCCTATATAACTTCCTGCTATTGTTTCTCCCGCGTATTGGGACCAGAGTGATTCAGTCAAAGTATCATATATTAGATCATTGTTTTTATATAAAAGCCCTGTAGTGCCGAATTCTAGTATAGTATTTTGATACGTTCTTTCGTATATCTGAAAAGTTCGACATAGTGCGCAATAGCTCACCAGTATGGGGTTGCCTTCTATTTCGTCGTTTATTAACAAGTGATGCTGTAGAATTCTCTCGGGATAGATTTTCGTTACGTTTTCGCCTTCCAAAACTAATACGATTTCTGTTCCATCTATACAGCTTTCCATCTCTGAGATGCCGCTAAATTGGGGATTATTTATGGGTGGAATGTCATTTTTCCTAAAACTTGTTTGAAATACTTCCTCACTATCTTGAATCAAAGTTATTTCAGATATTGTTTTAAGCTCACTATGGTCAAGAGCATCTACGCCATCTTCTTCTGATTGTTTACATTTTATTGTATTCTCCTGGCTTTCCTTTCGAGTATTATTACTCTTGAGATTTCCGTTTGTAAGTTGGATAATTACTAGACAAACAGCAATTACAACAATAATTATAAATATATAATCATATAACTTCTTCGCCTTATATAAGGATTTAACTGGTGAATTGAAGGACATATATATTGAATACTATGACAAAATTTACTTTTATTACATTTGGTAAGGTAAAATCTGCGAACTTACATGAACTTGTTAGTTATTATAATACACTTCTTGGAAAGTATATAAAAACTGAAATACGCATATTGAAGGATGTTGAAGGTCGTCCCATTGAAATAGCGGATATAAATACGAGTTTTAGAGATCTAGGCTATACTGTAGCCGTTACGGAGCATGGTAGGGACTTTGATACGGAAGGGCTTAAATTTTTCGTGGATAAGAGGTTCAGATATGAAAATAGTGTGACCTTTATAATTGGAAACGCATTTGGACTAGATCCTGCATTTATGCAAAGGTGTGACTTTTCTTTGGCTTTATCCAAATTGACTTTTCCTCATGAGATGGCTTTGGTAATTCTCTTGGAACAATTATATCGCGTGTTGAATATGACTAACGGGGGCAGTTATCATAAATAATTATTACCATTAAGTGTGAAGACGAAAATAATCCGAACAATATATGCAATATTCCTTAAGAGATTTTTCTTTAGGTTTGATCCTGAACATGTACACAATAGGATGCTAATTTTAGGGAGTATTCTGGGTAGATATAGCTTACTCAGGACACTGACCCAAAAGCTTTTCTATTTTCAAGATGACATCTTATCCCAAACTATTGCAGGAATTAAGTTCCCCAATCCTGTGGGTCTATCTGCCGGCTTTGATAAGGATGCTATGTTACTTGAGATTTTGCCGCCTGTAGGGTTTGGATATATGGAAATAGGATCGGTTACACTTCACGCTTATAAAGGTAATGCACGGCCTAGGCTCTATAGATTACCAAAATCCAAGGCTCTTACTGTGTATTATGGCTTAAAAAATGAAGGAGTGGAGGTTATTTTGAATAGAGTGAGAAAGCGGATCAACAAGAATTTTAAAGTGGGTATTTCTATTGCCAGAACTAATTCTACGCAGACTTCAGAGCTTGAAGCAGGAATAGAAGACTATTATCAGTGTACAAAGAAAGTGTTAGACTCGAAATTAGTTGATTATATAACGATAAATATTTCTTGCCCCAATACATTCGGGGGAGAACCTTTCACAACCCCTCAAAGACTTGAAAAATTGTTAATAAGATTAATGTCTTTAAAACCACGAATCCCGGTTTTTGTGAAGATGCCCATAGACTTGTCATGGATAGAATTTGATA
>CAYVIR010000129.1:0-3328 GCA_964451645.1 uncultured Candidatus Saccharibacteria bacterium
ACGACATCACCCCCAAATCCTCCAAGCGCCTGGCCAAGCTGCTGACCGGCGAGTGCGACGTGATGAGCACCCCCTCTGCCAGCCAGCTGTCGGTGATAGACAAAGACTCCCACCTGGATCTGATGGGTTTGGAGTCCAATGACAATCAAAATTTCTATTGAGATCAACACCATTATCATTGTACCTATTAGCAATATTCCTTGGATAATTTCCTGGGGTAATTGGACCGGTACCCAATCCTGCTCTAGCTTGTCCGTCTGGATTAGCCGAAGGTATTATATACAAGGTTGCCAAGTTGGGAACGGCCTCAGAATGTTCAGCAAAGTATTCGATAGCTTCGTATGCTAGAACTATTGAGTTCCATTCATATCCTCCATGCATTCCTCCTACAAAAAGAATTTTATTTGGACCAAATCCAAATTTATAGGCGTTGATTTCTCTGCCTCCGGTCGAAAGACCAAGCAATATTGGATCAGGTAAGTCTCCTGATGGAGGATTCCCAACATTCTGACAATTTGAATCCTCTAGACCTGGAGGTATTTGCCTTGTAGGGCATTGAGATACACCGATTGCATCGCCACCATTATAATGACATATCCCCGTGACTTCCGCTTTAAAATCAATTCCAGGATTTGGGATTTTCCCATTGAGATACTTATGAATTGTATCCACGGGAATATTTTGGCTCGTAGATATTCTCTGTACAATCTGGGTTGCGAATAACCACTGGCCTTGATAACTAAACATATAAAAGCCTCCATTATTAGAAACAGCTTCAGCAGAAAATTCATTAAGTATCCTATGTGCCGGGTCGCTCATTGTTAAGCCGGCAGTAATAGGACTAACTGCATGATTCAGTTCATGCCTAAACAAGGCAGTAGCTCTTACGGGACATTCCTGACAAACACTTAAGGGAACTTGTTCTCCTCCCATTCCTTTTTCAAAACAATATAGGGTGTTATCTGTACCATAATTATTCATAGAGCACATATGTGAACCATTCCTCAATGTTGCAAAAGTCTCTTCAAAGAATGGGATAATTTCTTCGGAATACTTTGCTGTTGCGCTTATAGCACTATATGCATCCTCCTGTTTTACTTGATCAAAAATCTCCTCACAAGTCCCTGAATATCCAAGGAAGTTAGTACACTCTTCACCACTTATACTGTCGAAAGTACCTCTTTCGTAAGTTGCTTTCATGGATTCAGTGACTTGATTACAATACTCGTAATGGACTCCACCTTTGCTACATGTATCGTAATCAGTAACTCCAAGATATCTACCGGCTACCCTGAAGATTAGATTGCTTCCATCATCCACAACAAACGAAGTAGCTGCTTCTCTCCATTGTTCAGGAGTAACTAAAGATCCATTTTCAGTTTCCCCAAGATTTGAAACGAAAATTGCTGCGGCACATATATTATCTCCTACACGATTCCTAGAAAATTCAAAATTATCATATTCTTCCATATCCCCACCAAAAAGTGCGAGCATCCCTTCATCAAGTGGGCCTTTGAATTCATAATTGACTCCGATAGAGTCCGTACAATTCTTCATCAACTCGTAGTTGCGTGTAGCAATTGTGTGGAATGTAAAATTCTGGAACTGCATGGCACCTCTCACGTCGTATTCGCAGCCGGCATTTGAAGGGGTTGCACATGGAGGAGATATTTGTCCATCTCCGTTTAAATCGTTCCCAAGCGTTGGATTCGTTTGAGTCATTTCATTTGCATCTCCACTTAAACCTCCTCCAAATCCTTCATGAACACCCAGAGCATATATGGCCTCTGCACTAATCTGTGGTGCAACAGCATTAAGGCCATCCGCGACTGCTTTTATTAATCCATAGATCCCACCTTCAATACACATTAAATTCCCCTCGCTTCCTGTACATTCTCTTCCACTACTTAATACAGTCTTGATCTCTGTGTCACTAAGAATGAGTGCTTCTGCTCTCGAGTCTCCGCCCAGTCCGCCGAAGGCATTAAATAACAAAGCATACTTCAGTCTAGGATCACTTCCAAGGGCGGTATAGCTAGTCTGGAGCCTCGTAAGATCACGTTGGAAATCTCCTGTTTCGTTTAGTGCGATTGGTTTTGAAGTGATAATTTCTTTAACTTTTGTAAATTGATTCTCCATGACTCGTATATCTTCTGGGAGGTCGTTGTTGTTATACATTGTCACTGTCCAAAAGTCGACAAGTTCCTTCGGCCCAAATTCGTTATACATTCTTGTAAAATTGTTAAAGTTATTAAACGCAGTTACGTTGAAAGTGGGTCCGCCAACCTCTATTCGACTTTTGATTGTTTCGTCAGTACTCAGTTCATTCATAAATGCAACATAAAATTCCGATACAGTGGGCATAGTATCTGTAAAGTTTAGATCATTTGGGCTTCCCCCATACCAATGTTCGGAAATAGGTTCATTAATAGGAGTAACTACAAAAGATTTAGATGTTTTTCTTGCGACATCCATTATGAATCGGGCAACTTTGACCCCCGATTCTGCAGTAGTTATTTCCCTATCATCAAATTTTGTTCTAAATGCACAGCTCTGATCTTGAATCTTTGAACCAGGATCTCCCTGATCCGCATTACAGAATCTGAAGATACTTTTGCCATTAAAGGAGTTAATCGACTGTGCCATTGCATCTTTCATTTCTTCACTGTCGCTTGTAATCACTTCCATTTTCCATTTTAGTCCTAAATTTTCTGCTCTTGCATATTTATCTTCCTGAGTAGGGCCAGTGATGAGGTGAACTCCAAACTTATCATAGCTGCACTGTGCATTATTGATAATCTCATCACAAGCGGCAAGTCTAAGCTCTGGAGTATCAAAACCTTGGTCCATTAGATAGTTTGCCATTGGGTCGCAATTGAAATTTTGATTATTCTTTGGAGTAAGTTCACACTCATCAAATTCATTATTAAATTGTCTGGTCCAAGCTACCCTTGTAGTATTCATACAGACATTAACTGGTCTTCCATCTATTGGATCTTCTGCCATAAGCTCGCAGTATTGTTTTAAGTATTTTTCCATTAGTGCAGTCTTGTCTGACTTTTGTTGTTCACAAGTTCTGATTATACAGTCACAAGATTTATTGGTATTTTGGCCACAAGATTGACGTTCTAGATCTGTTAATAGATCACAATAGGGCAGGGCAATGTAAGGGTATGCAAATCCTCCATTCCTTATAAATCGGCCAATATCAGAGTATCCGCTTAAAATTGCCGGATCAATAATAAGTTGATCTGCAGTTTTTGCGTCTTTATTGTTTGTCGCTGCAAAGCCAACTCGTTCATTGATTCTTGCCAATTGACCACCGTAC